>NZ_JBHIQH010000013.1:0-15628 GCF_042196485.1 Bartonella sp. AD24XZML
GTAAAAACCGTCAAAACCCCCTCAAAACGTATATTATTAGTTGAATTTATAAATTGCATTATCAATAGAGGTTGTTTTTTTTAAGGTCTATAAAATATTAACCTATTGAAATATAATGTTTTTACTTTTTATCGTTTTTTTACATAATAGCAGCAACCCTCAAAACTCAAAATCCCTTCAAAACTCATAACCTAATGATCTTGATAGCATCTCTTATGGGGTACAAGCTATCTTTTGAAAGGCTTTAAAAGATCATATGCTTTCATAAAGCACGTTGTAATCAATTCTCTAAAATCATAAGTTTATATCTTCAAAAGAACTGATAAAAATTCATAAAAAGGATTTTGATAACGTAATCAGTTGCTTTTCATAAGACACGTTTTAATGACTCACTAAAATGATCACTTTTGTCAGTTCAATTTACTGACACATAACTGACAAATATATATTGTTAGTTGAATTTATGGGTTACTATTTAATAAAGGTTGTATCATTAAAATACTAACCTATTGAAATATATTGATTTTAATTTTCTCTCATTTAAAAAAAATAATATAGGCTCTAAAAAGAACTGACAACACTGACACGGTCTATTAAAAGGGATTTTGCTAATCTTTATTATAATGATCAATCTCTTTTTAGATGTTTTCATAACAAGCAATAAATCGCAATTATCCTATTTATCAACTAGTTGTATAACATCATCTAAGGTATAGGTTTTCATAGATGATCCTCAAAACGTGCGTTATAAACGCTCCATATTTCCTCTATCAATTTCACCTCTTCCATAGTTTTTTCCAAAAACTCTTGTAAAAAGGTATAGGTTGCGGAGTGGGAGTGTTCTCAGTCTTTTCAATCGGTTGATCACCATCAGGTATCTCTTCTCCCACGCTTTCTTTAATTCTTTTACAAAGGAATTCATAAAAATTACTTGCGTAATATTCGCAATCTTCAGATGGAAGCCTGACATAAAGTGGGCATTCTCCATCCCTAAACTGCGTATAATCAAAGTAAAAGGTTTCACCAAAATCAGTACTACTCACGACAAGCTGTTCTGATGTTGCAAAACCACGTTTTCTATAATAATTTAAGTTTTGGTAAACAATATCATTAACAGAAACACCTATAGGATGCTCATAGAGGCTAAAGATTTCATCACCACCAATATCCCCACCTTTATAATGTTTAAAAAAACTCTTGTAAGACGATGTGAATTGTAAACCGAGAGCTTTCTCCGCCTTTTCAATCACAAGATCATCAACTGCATTATCTTTAATACGAAAATGGATAATATCATCATCATATTTATTCACTTTATCAATTAATACTGCAACATCAGCTAAGGTATAGGTTTTCATAGATGATCCTCAAAACTTGCGTAACGCTCCATATTTCTTCTATCAATTGCCCCTCCTCCATAGTTTTTTCCAAAAGCTCTTGTAAAAAGGGATAGGTTGCGGAGTGGGAGTGTTCTCAATCTTTTCAATCGGTTGATCACCTTCAGGTATCTCTTCTCCCGCGTGTACTTTAATTCTTTTGCAAAGGAATTCATAAAAATTACTGGCGTAATATTCGCAATTATCCAATGGAAACATAACATAGAGTGGGCATTCACCATCTCGAAACTGCGTATAATCAAAGTAAAAGGTTTCATCAAAATCAGCTTCACACACGATAAGCTGTTCTGGTGTCACAAAACCACGTTTTCTATCATTTAAGTTCTGAAAAACAATATCACTAGCAGGAATACCCATAGGATTATCATAAAGACTATAGATTTCTTCACCACCAATGTCCCCGCCTTTACAATGTTCTAAAAAACTCTTGTAAGACGATGTAAATTGTAAACCCAAAGCTTTCTCCGCCTTTTCAATCACGAAATCACCAACTGCATCATCTTCAGTACCAAAATTGATAATATCACCATTATATTTATCAACTAATTCTAAAACATCATCTAAGGTATAGGTTTTCATCAATTATTTCTCCAAATTTCTTTTTTCTCTTTTCATCAACCGTAGAGCATTACTACCGATGCTCCTGTCCCCATCTGTCAAAATCTATACTCATAATACTCCATTTCATATCAATTATTCCTCCTAAATTACTGTTTTTTTGTTCTCTATAACCTTTAGCGCGTTCCTTCCAATATTCCTCTCTCCATTTTTTAAACTTTTTTCTCTCTATAAGTGATTGATGTGTTTTGGAAGGAGCATGAATCACGGAATTATATTTATTATGAGATTCCTTGCTCATTTCTGCTATGGGCCCCTCATGCGTTTGCTTTAGATGATGTAACTCAACAGGCTTACCATCAAAACCTATCGGTGCTTTTCCCGCTTCCATCCTTTCAACATTGGTGCCCCACACCGTTTTTTTGTTTTCTCTCCACTCAGAAATTCTGTTAGGATCAAACAAATCATCTCTCTGATAGGCTTTGTTAGTGTGAGCAAATTTGCTATCGGTAAATTTAGTGGGTTTCTTTTTTAACCAAAGCTTTTTTTCTTTAGCAGCAAGTTTGGTCAGTTCTTTCCTAGCAGCTAGTTTGTCAGGATCTCCTTGAGCTGCAAGTTTGGCAAGATTTTTCTTGGAAGCAAATTGGGCAAAATCTTTCCTAGCAATGAACTTGATCACAGCCTTGTTGCCAAGATTTATAGCTCCCTTGGCTGCTCCAGCTCCTCCAGCAAAGTTTTCTAATACTCCGGCTGATAATCTTCCACTTTCAAAACCAGCATTAAAAGCTCCGTCAACTCCCGCTTTTTCAATATTCTCTTTTACGTAATCTATATCCCCTATAAAGGAATCCTCAACACCTCCCCAGAATTGACCAGCACCTTCCCAGACATCATCAATCACATGTCCACTCACGACCCAAGACGCTCCTGTTCCAATGTCTTTAAAACTCTTTTCAACGCCCCCCCGTGGATTGCTAGCAAATATTATCATTTGTAACATCATGTTCTTCACAGCGCCATCAGCTAACTCGTATAGCTTGATTGGTATATCGGCAATGAGACCAGCCATAAGTCCTGTCGAAAAAGTTCTATCTTGTTGTTCATCAATCTCGAACCATTTTTCGTTAACATCTCTTCGACACTGATCATCAGGGCACTCTTCTAACTCTTTCTTCATCTGAGCGCGTTGTGCACTACCCAAAAAGTTATTTGCAGCGGCATTACCAGCGGCATCGGCGCCGGCATCAACATCGCCACCGGCAATGGCAGCGGCAACACCCCCCGCAGCCCGTGCAACATCAATGGTGTGGTCTCTAAAGTCAGCAAACTGCGCATCAATCTTTGCGTTTATACGCGCTTCCTCTTCCGCAGTTGGGGTGCGACCGTTTAGGTCCCCCATTTCCTCTTTCACAATGCCTTGCACCCACAATTGAAACTGGAGCATAGCAGTGGCTTCGCCCACAGCCCCGCCAATCGCACCGGCAGAGCAAGCACCGCTCGCAACAGCGCCTTTTAAGCAGCCAAGACCGGCATGGGCAACGATTTGCGTGACCGTGTCTATTTTGCCTTCTGCCTTGGCGGTACCGATTTCTTCCGCCAACGATTTGCCAACCGTATCAGACAGGGCGATGCGCAGATTGTTAAAAAAGTTCTTGTCAAGAGAACCACCCTCAAGAGCCGTTTGCACGCCTGTGCCAATGGCGGCTTTGATCAGGTTTTTTTCCGCTTCACTGGCGATACGATCGACAAAAGGAGCCGTTTTAGGCAAAGATTGTCCAACACCTGCCATTTCCGTTATTTGGCTGGTTAAGCCCGCTGTCAACATCGACGAGACAATGCTGAGAACATTCTTTGAAGAGCCAAGCTCATGCAAGGCGCCGGCAATATTGCCGCGATTATTGACAAGAGCCACAGCGCTTTTGTTAATCAGCGCTTGGACACCTGCCTGTATCGCCGCATTCATGGCGGTGCTCGAGCCAAGCCCCAAAGCACCGGTAATGGCACTGGCAGCGCCCGAGGCTGCTCCACNATCCTTGGGCTTTATAATCCCAGTCTTTAAATTCAGCCTTAACGGCTTGCCAATCCACTTGCTTGGATAATTCTGGATCATCACGCAGTTGCTTGATCCATGCCAAGCCTGGAGAGTGTGACAATTGCTCAAGAGATTTGTCTAAATCACCGGTTGCCTGATACTCAACAACGAAGCCATCACCCGCATCAAGCTTTATGCCACCCTTAGCATCTATGGTGACATGCTCGATGGTCTCCTTAAGGTAACCTTTATCGCTCTCACTCCACCACACAAGGTTTTCATTACGCTGATAAACATCCTTAAAATCTTGATCCTTGTTGGTGAGAAACTTGATTTTTCCCGTATCTGATGCCAAATGCGTCTGACCACCACTTGATAGCCCTGCCGCATCAAGCGTGAGATCCCCATTTTGCGCATGCATGGAGAGGTTGCCCTCTGTTTCTATCGTGGTTTTGTTTGTAGTAACTTCTGTTGATTGTTGACGAAACTTATTCTTTTGCTTCGATTTGTCGCCTTCTTTGCCCCTCAGATCCAAATCAAAACTGTTAAAATCTTGCTCTGAAACCACGGTGAGAGCGCCACCACTGGTGAAATCCCCATTGCCCTTGGTTTTAAACTTTCCCCCAAGGTTCAGTTCACCACCTGTGACAATGGTCAAATCTCCATCACTGTTGACTTCTGCCAAACGGTGCTCACTGCTTTGGGCGTTATAATGCCCTTTTTCCAATGTCTCCTTATGGTCACTCTCTAGCACTAATGAACCAAACGTAGCAGAGCCATCAACAATCACCGTCATCGGTCCACCACTGCTCCATTGGCCACCAGTCATGCTTAAATCGCCAAGGGAGTGAATGTTTAAATCCTGTATAGAAATGATTTGAGCCTGCTGTCCGATCCGATCAACAAAACCATATTCATTCGTGTCACGGATTTTTGCAGTACCATCAATGATTGTCTTCGCATTGAGGGTGATGATATCCCCCAGAATAACCCCTGAAGAGTTGGCTAAAAGATCGCCACTGCTGAGATCTACAGCACCGCTGCCAAGCAAAAAACCACCATCATTAAACAAAGTTTGCGTAGTCGAAACATGCAATGCACCATTACTTGATATGGTGCCACTATTGGTAAGACGGTCCGTCTCTATAGTGACGCCATTGCCTTTCAAACGTGCACTGGCAAGGTTTCCTTGCTGCGTTTTTGCCCCATAAACATCTTGTGCTAAAGAAGTGTTTGGTGCCAAATAAACGTGGGGTACCAAGACCTCTTGTCCATCGACAAGGTGGGTCTCAAGCCAGATCATATCCTTTTTGATCCCAGCAATCTGCTGAGGCGTTAAGGGCTTGCCTAGCTCTAACCCCAAAGGACCTTGCTGCTCCACAGCATTGTCATAGAGCCTTTGCATTTGAGCATTGGGATCTTCAACATCAAGAAGAGTGCGATTGCCTGTCAGTTCAAAGATTTGCTCACCCACCAGACGATATTCAAAATAAGCATCCCCCAACTTTTTGAACACGTGCTCAGGCTTATAATTGCCAATCTTTTTTAAGTAATAGTCCGATCCTAAAAATTTGCTTGGGTTGATAAAGTCCTGTCGCGTCTCAACTAAAAACGGCACATCCGGTGATTGGGTCTGAGCCAATTCTGTCTTAACAGAGCTAAGCCCGTCTTGCGTTGGCACCTGTATGGATTCTGGTGCGGGTGTTTTTGTGCTTGGTGCAAAAAGCCCTTTGTGCCCTTTCAAACCATTGATAATCCCATCTAATCGATCATCACTAATCAGTGGTTTGGAACCGTCAAAATCGGTGTTTTTAACACCAGCCAAACCTTTATCGCCAGAGCTTAAGCCAACTTGCTCACCCCCCTCACGCACCGCATGATTGTCAATATAGCCTGTCAACTTGGCATCAAGCGTGCCACCAGCTTCAATCGTGCCATAAACAGCATCATAAGTGCGGACGGTTGTTTTGGTATCAGTATAATGTCCCTCATCTGTAATGCCTCCCGCATGACATCCTGCATTCCATGGTCTGCATTTCTTCTCCCTGCGATGTGTTTCAGTTACAATCTCGGTTGTTTCGATTAAATCACGCCCCTCATTGAGCAGCGTATCGCCATGCATCTCAATGTTGCCATTAGCAGCAATCAAACTATAGCTATTGCGGATATCTCCGGCATGAACCGTGAAATGGCGCCCTACCAAAATCTGTGCAGCATTATTGGTAAAATGAGGTTGTTGACGGCTAATTGTAGTGTCAACATCTTCCTTTATCTGATGGTGTCTAACATTAGTGCCTTCCCAACTTCCCGCAACAAACCTGTGAGAAACCACTTTATCGCTAACTTCAACCCCACCTTCACGCATGTTGGTAAGCGCTGAGACATCGAAGGTCATATCGCCTGACACGGCTTCTAAAAGACCCGAGCTGTTGATCACATGACCAGCCCGCTCTCCACTTAAGCCACGGATGATGAGATTGTCTTCAGCAATGACATCGGCAAACTTATTAATAAAATCCCCATCCAAGGAGAAAATGGCAGATTTCTTGGCATAAATCAGCCCACTATTACTCAGATCAGCGCTCACATTGAGCGCAACCCCATCACCACTTGAACCAATACTGCCGGCATTGTCCAAAACATCTGCGGTTAAAACAAAAGCACCACCACTTTTGAGAACACCGTCTTCACCATTTAAAACCAGAGCAACTTGCCCCAATGACGGATCATGACTTTTTGCTATAAGCGTAAAGCTGTCACTGGCTAAAAGCTGACCTGAATTGGCTAAAGACCCAAGCTTCGCATCAACAACACCGCCCACCATAATACCGGAATTGCTTAAAACATCATGGCTGTTGAGAGTAAGTACCCCGCCTTGCGCTTCCACAAGCCCAGCTTGGGTGAGTGTGCCTGCCTTCAGCGTTACATCATAGGCGCCAACCTCACTTGTCTCGCCCATTGTCAATATGCCATCACTGGAAAGCTCTATCCGCTTTTTAGAGACAATGCGCCCCGTTTGGCTGAGATTTGTTTGCGCATGCAAAGCAATGGTATCATTGCTTTCTATTGTGCCACTATTGCTTAAATCACCGTGGCTGGTCAGTTGAAGGTCACCACGCTCAATCTCTATGTGCCCTGCTTGGATCACACTATCAGCAACAATATTGACTGCCCCTTGCGTAGAAATAAGACCATCAACATTCTCAAAACTGCCCACATTAATGCGCAAACCATCCCGCGCTAAAACATGCGCACCTTCATCATGTGTAGCGTTTTGTTGCTCTGAATTTGTCGTTTCAGCGCTTTTATTGACAAAAGACGTTGCAACAATCTTCATCTCACCGGCTAAAGCACTGAGAAGACCAGCCTCATTGTTTATATGACCAGCACGTGTCTCTTTCAGCCCACCAATACTGAGAGCCTCTTCAGCAATCATTCTGCCCTGTGTGTTGGTTAAATCACCATCACTGAATAGATCCATAGATTTTTTGGCGTAAATCAGCCCACTATTGCTGACATTCCCTGCCACATTGAGCGCAACATTCTCACCACTAGAGCCAAGCGCACCGGCATTGTCTAATTGCCCTGCGGTCACAACAAAAACACCACCACTTTGAAGGACACCTTCGGATGTATTCTTCAGAAAGGCTTGTTGCGGATCGGTGCCTTCTTGTGTGCTTACCATCAAATGCAAATCATCGGTTGCAATAAACGTCCCTTGATTGGTAAATGCACCAATATGAGCATCGACACTCTCACCGCGCATTGTGCCACTATTTGCGACCCCATCACGCACTTGAAGGGTTAATGCTCCTTCTTGGGCTTCCACAGTCCCTGCTTGGGTTAAAGCATCAGCACTCAAAACCACATCATAACTTAAAATCGTGCTCTCTTGACCGATTGTGAGCATGCTACCCGCTGTCAAGGCAACCTGCTGCATACTGACAATATCACCCGTGTGATTGAGGGCACCATGGGCATCCAGCGTTATCTTCCCATTAGACCAGACAGTGCCTTCTTGGATCAGGGCACCGTGATGCGCATAAAGGTCAATTTTTTGCTCTGCCACTAAGCGCGCACGTGATGTAAGCTCTGCTGCTTCCACCAAAAGAGAGCCGCCGGCGCTATAATGTCCAGCGCCTACAGTGAGCCCATCATCGGCGCTCAAGACAATATTCCCCTTGGCACCAATATGGTTGTTTAAAGCGGTAATTTGATTGGTTTTAATGGTCAGATTGCCAAGGGAAGAAACCCCTGTTTGATCATTGTCTTGCATGCGGCTTAGATCAATTGTTGCTGCTTGGATCTCTAAAAGATCACCAGCGGCTATCCGCCCATTCCCCGCCTCAAGCTTTGCTGCCTGTAAATGCAAAGAACCCGTCGCTGACTGTTGACCATCACTCCCAATACCGCTTGCTAGAAGAGCATGAGACTGGAGCTTGATCAGATCAGCGCCCACATCGACAGTACCGCTCGCTGCAACGCGCGCATTTTTTTCCAGTTCAACATGTTTCAAAGCCTTCAGTTCAACCGCTTCTTCTGAAAAAAGCAAATCTTTCACATGTACACTGTCGTGGTGAGAATGAGCCTTCACCGCTCCTTTGGCGCGTGCTTTGGCAATCACCAGCTTGCCATCACTTGTCAATCTCATGGCGCCTGCATTGGCAACCATGTCTCCGCGCATCTTAACGCCGGCGCCTTTATCATTGGCAATCACGCGGATCTGCCCCGCATACATTCCACCAAACTCACTGGAATCAATCGCCAATTCCGGCTCTTTGCCATCAGAACCAAGAGAAGTTGCTTCGCGTTTGTCATAATCAAAATGATTGCGCCCCGCGATAACAGCCAAATCTCCTTTGACCTGTATGGGACCCCCGATACTGATCTTGCGCGAAACAAGATCAAAAATATCTAATGCACTCCCATCAGCCCCACGAGAGCCTATGGTGATATCACCACCCTCAACACGCAACCCACTCAAAGCGCCATCGGCTCCAATAATCGGTTGTCCAGTCGATAAAGTCACCCGTGGAGTATTGATAAAGCCACAACCGTTACAGGTAATCCCATTGGGATTGGCGATAATAACATCCGCCATATGCCCGTGTACTTCGCTCACGCCTTCAAGACGCGAGCGATTGGCACTCACCACTTCATTGAGGATAACCTTTGCTGCACCGCTATAACGCAAATTGCCGTTGCCAGGCACCAATCCCCCAAGCTGTGAGCGTGAAACCTCCTCAGTTGAATTGTTCAAAATCACGCCATGAGTATCAACATTGAAACTGTCATATTTGTTATGAGAAAGACCCTGTCCATTGGGGCGAACAATATCAATCAGCGGCACATCATTGCCGGCTTTCCCCACCGTGGGGCGGAAAACAGAGCCAACCCCATCAGCTGCTTTAATCCCTTGGCTCTCTTGTGCAACAGGACTTCGCGCTCCAAGCGCTTGTGCTTGCAACAACAAAGGCTGAAAAGCTAAGCAAAAACTTAAAACAAGTGAAAGCCCTTTATGGATCCCTCGCTGCAAAACACAAAGAACGCGCTGCCATAGCTTGTATCCATATCCCAATCTATGCTTTTGATCTTTCAATCCCCGCATCTTCAGCTCCTCAGAAAATTCTTTATCTCTTAAAAAAAAACAACCCATATGGGTATAAACAGCGCAGCGATATTTTTTACCGCCCCTTTGCTCTAAAATCTCAATAATGCCCGTACTTGAAATAACCCTGTCGCATTCCCCTGTTCTCGCACTGTCGATTGGGTTAAAATATTCGAATAAGATACATCAATATCCGTAATATCTCCGGTTGCATGGAAACCAAGAGTTGCCCCAACGAGGCTCCCGCCAAAACTGTTTTTGTTTACATCATTGGCTACAGCCCCCAGATCAAGCGCCATATAAGGGGCAAATTGGCTCATAAATTTACGCCCCATTCTCGAAGAAAAGCCTGGCAACAACAGCGACAATTCATTGCGCCAAAACGCCCCATTATTGCCGTAATAAATCGCCTCACGCACCCCGCGCATAGAGGAACTACCACCAAGCGATATTTGCTCTGAACTAAACAACGTGTCGGGTGATAATTGTCCTGAAAACAGCGTGTTATAGCGAAAGTTATACTGTTTGAGCGAAAAAGGACGCACGTAGCCTAGGGAAAAAGACAATTTGGAAAATTGCCCTTTGGGTGAATTTTTTGTTGCATTCTCTTGCTCTTTATCGTCATAAGCGCCAAGAATTGCCAACCCTTTATGAAACCCTATATGCGCGCTTAATTCTCCTCCAAGCCACTTGCGCGAATGATCAAGCTCAAAGGTTGCAATAGCTAGTTTACGGCTGGAAACATCAACCCGACTGCCCATAATAAAATTATCAGAATATTTCCATGTCAACCGTCCTGTAACCCAGGTCTTTCCCTCTTGATCACGGTCGATAACCCGTGAAATCCACGGTGTCAGCGATAAAGACTTACCCGCTGTCATAATATCGGAAAATATTCCCTTAACACTCGAATGATATTGGCTCCACGTCCCATCAAAACCCGTTGTCCAAGTGCCATAGGGTAGAGAAAATGATCCCGTTAGAGTATCACTATTGGGACGCTTGTGAGAAAAATGATACGGACTACCATCCATAGAGCGCTGATAGCTCAACGACCATTGATCATTAATCCCCAACAGATCATCAAAAGAAAGGCTCAAGCGCGTTTGATAAAGCCCTGTCGCTTTAGCACCAAGATTATCGCTGGAAAGCGTGATAAGCCAAGGTTTCTGTTTTTCAATATGAACATCGAGTATCGAACCACCCGAATTGCCACCAGCACCAAGATTAATGGTGGCTTGGCGTGAGAAAAGCCGATTGATTTGATCAAGCCCTTGCTCTATCTGGCGCAGATTAGTCGGCTTTCCAATAAGGTTTGGAAAAGCCGTGGTGATTTCTCCTTGAGATTTCATTCCAACTTTATGCCCATCAAGGGTAATATCTTCCATCACACCTTCAACAACAACAATCTTGAGATGACCGCCGCTTAAATCTTGCTCAGGCAAATAAGCCCGCACCGCAATATAGCCGCGCTTCATATAAAGCTTGGTCACCGCTTTGAGCACCTTGTTGATTTCGGCAATCCCCAAACACCGCCCTTCCCAAAGAGAAATGGCTTCATGAAGGTCGGTATGAGAAATCAACTGAGCACCAACAAATTCAATGCTTTTGATCAGCAAACAGGTTGTACTAGGCGAAGCACCATAGGCAGATGTGGTATCATCGTCTGGCAAAAATACCCCATGTGTTTCGTTTCTATGGTGTAATTGCTGAAAACGTTGTTGTTGCGTTTGTTGTCGTTGGATGCTCTCTGATTGATTAATCGCTTTCTCACGAATGTTTTGGGCAAAACTCGGCAACGAAAAAAGGCACAAAATAGCCGCAAAAACAAAAGTGAAAAAAAATCTATGCATTCATTGTGCCCTCAAAATGAGCAACAAAATGAACCATATCATCAGCGTCACAGAAAAAATCGCCAACCGCGTAACAATTTTTTAATTTTTTGATGAGAATAATACTTATAACATCTGAGAAAAAAGCGTAGACTGTACCGTATACACCTGCTTTATTAGTTGTGCAAACCATATCATTTCCCCCGCTTTTGAAGCCTGTATAATTACACTGTTAAATGACAATCATACACTCTAATATGCTTCTTAATTTTAAGGTAGCGTATGCCATATCATTTCGAGGATAAAGTAAAGACTCTTATTCACAGAATATATCTAATTTATTGGAACTGTTACATATTAGAGACAACAAAAAACACTCCATTATTGTCGCCTGATAAGAAGCCCAAAAAACAGATAAGAGTATAAAACTAGGTTTAAGAAGCATCTCTCTACAGATCTTACTAAAATTATAACAAAAAACGATACCTTTTATTACGTTTATGGAATCTTACATTCGGAAGATTATCGTGATCGTTATACTGATAACCTCTCTAAAGAATTGCCTCGTATCCCGTGTGTAAAAAATGCTGATGATTTTTGGAAGTTTGTGACAGCAGGACGTGAACTCGGTCATTTGCACGTGAATTATGAAGATGTAGAACTTTATCCAGTGACCTTTAAAAAGGGCAATCCAAAACAGACAGAGATCTCTAATCCCGAAAAATTCTATTATGTAACTGAAATGAAATTCGCAAAAATTAAGAATAGTAAGGAAAAGGATAAATCAACTGTTTTTTATAATAGCAATATCACAATAACAGATATCCCTCTTGAAGCTTATAAGTATATCGTCAATGGCAAGCCTGCTCTTGAATGGGTTATGGGGCGTCAATGTGTTAAGACTGATAAAAAGAGTGGCATTGTGAATGATGCCAATCGCTATGCTGTTGAAACCATTGGCAACCCTGCTTATCCTCTAGAATTGTTTCAAAGGGTTATTACGGTAAGTTTAGAAACCATGAAAATCGTTAAGAACTTACCAAATTTGGTATTAAGAGAAACTGAATAACTTATAAAGCATACTCACATAATGGGTATGATAACTCATAAGGGGATAAGGTCTTATACCTATAGGTTCTATACCCCTTTATACTCTATACCCCCTTTATACATTGCTTACATATAATCTTTAAAAGGAGTGTTTATATGCGTTATTCTAAAAAGAAATCATTTGCACTTTTAAATACTCTTATTTGGATTGCTTTAAGACTTTTAAGAAATCCACTCTTAGAGTGAATACACTTCTTTTACATTGCCTTTAAAAGATTATACCGTAATCTAAAATGAGTGCTTTATTGTTTTCAAAAGCTTTGTTTAAAGAGAGTTATATATATTCATTTTGCTTATAGGTTTTGAAGGTTCTTAAAACCCCCAAAACTCCTACAAAACCCTCTTAAATGTATACTATAGATTGTATTTAGATGTTATATTTAACATAGGTTGTTTCTTTAAAACATTAACATATTGAAATATAATGATTTTTATTTTTGATTGAAAAAAATATATAAAGGGGGGAGTAAAAGGAACCCTCAAAATACTCAAAATCCTCAAAATTCATAACCATAATGGTCTTTATAGCATTTCTATAAGTTACAAGCTATCTTTTGAAAGGCTTTAAAGGTTCACATGCTTTCATAAAGCACGTTGTAATCATTCTCTAAATCATAAGGTTATCTATTCAAAAGAACTGATTAAAATTCATAAAAGGGATTTTGATAACGTAATCAGTTTTTAATTTCATACGCTTTTCATAAGACACGTGTTAATCACTCACTAGAAATATAATTTTATCTTTTAAAAAGAACTAATCAAAATAACAAAAGCCTATTAAAAAGGATTTTGCTAATTTCTATAATTATCAATCCCTCTTTAGATAGTTTCATAAGTGTTTTCATAACAGTCTCTAAATTACAATTATCATATGTATCATTTTTATCATGAAAATGAAAAATAACACCATGGCTATAAAGCATATAACAGCTATAGAGAATGCGTAAAAATAACAGCCTTATTTGAATAAAGCAAAAATGCAAATGAATGCATTGGTTATAAAAGCGCGGCGCTTATTAAGATAGTTCAAATGATAAATGCGTTATAAACAAAATTCACAAAAATTTTTAAATTCATTTAGTAAAAAAATTGATAGGTTATAAAGATAAAAAAACGCATTATGAGAGCGTTTTTAAATATTATAAATGTATAGATTCAAAAAAGAACACAATCGTTTTATAAAGCCTATAATATAGCTTTAAACACACATAAATATAAAAGAAGAAATTCATAAGCATATGATATTATTAATACACAACGCATTTTAAAAAATACAAAAAAATATCAAAAAAGTTTATAAATTAATTGACAATAAATACGTATTTTGTTATATAAATACTCAAGTGATGAAAACACTTAGCGTTAAGCGGATAAACCCCGATAAGGTTTCTCCCATTTCTTTAAAAGACTGACTTTCTTTTATGCTGTAGCTAGCATATAACGATTGTGTCGGGTGTGGTCACACCATACAATACTCTTTAATGAGAAAAGTGTGACGACGGACTTAACGCCGTGTTTTCAACACCCGGCGCCCTTATAGGGTGTTAATTGAAAACTTTATTACGTTAAGAAAGAATTTAAAATGAAAAATTCCCAAAATACAATTTCCTCTTCCATTTCAAATGAAACCACGTCTGTTAATCAACAAGAGCCTGCAAAAAAATATGAATTTATTGATGATTGTGAATATATCGATGGTCATTTCTTAACTCGAATTAGAGCCTTAAGAGATTTTGATGATGTGAAAAAAGGTGACCTCGGTGGCTATATTGAAAGTGAAGATAATCTCTCTCATGAAGGTAATTGCTGGGTGTATAATAAAGCTCGGGTCTTTCAAAATGCACGCGTCTTTGGAAATGCTAAAGTAAAAAGCTTTTTTGTTGATGTCTATGGAAATGCGCAAATTTATGGGAATGCTATTTTTGAAGGTATGACATTAAAGGACAATGCAAAGCTGTCTGGTAATGCGCATGCTAACAACGCAGTTGTAATTGAAGGCAATGCACAAATTTATGATAACGCCCGTGTCACTGATCATGCTCATATTTCCGATAATGCTGTCATTTGTGATGATGCTCATATCGGAGGCAATGCAAAAATAAGTGGCTCTGCTTACATTTGTGATGAATCACGTGTTTTTGATGATGCCGTTATTTGTGATGCTCTTATCTCTGGTTCTTCATATATTCATAGCAATGCCTCTTTAACAGCTAATGAAGATATCTGTGATGATGCATATCCTGAGTTTGGGAGCGAAGATGATTATTATCGTCATGAGTATTATGCTGATTTTGAAGGGTATTATGACGATGATAATGACAGCGAATATGAAAGTGATGCTGCGTAAATGACACGTGCGGGCGCGGCGGGGGCGCCCTCCTTTAAACATCTCATTTAAAAATTTAAATCTCTATAAAGGAATTGTGCTCATGCAAAAGAAGTTTGCACTCACAAATGAAACGCGTGTAATTAATAATCATACCCTTTATCGCATTAAAGCATTAAAAGACTTTGCTGATGTTAAAGCTGGCGACCTTGGGGGCTTTATTGAAAGTGAAAGCAACCTCTCTCATGATGGGAATTGCTGGGTGTATGATGATGCTCTTGTTTTAAATCCTGCCCATATTTACGAAAATGCCAAGATTTTTAATAAGGCTATTATAATGGGCTTTGTTTATGGCAATGCTCATGTCTGTGATCACGCCCGCGTTTATGCAAATGCCCATGTTTATGACAATGCGCATCTTTCTTATAATGCTTGGGTTTATCATCAGGCGCGGGTTTATGGCAATGCAAAGATTTTTGGCAATGCTCAAGTTTGGTTTTTTGCTATAGTTGGTGATGATGCTTGTATTTATGAGAATGCAAAAATTACAGGCTAAACATACATTTGTGATCAAGTGAGTGTTTTTGGCAATTCATATATAGATACAAAAAAATTAAATGGTCATATGAAAATTTGTGATCAAATCATAAAAGACGCTGCTTAAATAACAGCGCGGGGCGCGGCGGGGGCGCCTGCTTTCCAACCAAATTTCCCATTTCAAATTTTATCAAACGTTTATCACATTAGATTGTGAGGGTATCTCTA
>NZ_JBHIQH010000014.1:0-18166 GCF_042196485.1 Bartonella sp. AD24XZML
CCAATCACAAGCCTTACCATCATCTTTTAATTCAGCTTTCCGACTTTCAAAAGCATCTACAGCAATATCTTTTAAGTAATGAAGATTGCTTATTGCCTCACGCTTTTGTTTGTTGCGTTCTTTAATGGGGTCACGCCCCTCACGTAAAACCGAACGCCATTGGTTTGCCAATTCACGGGCTTTTTTTAAAGAAACATGTCTTAAGGCACCCAATCCCATTTCACGACGACGTCCGTGAAGGGTATACCGTAAAATCCATTGAGCACCTCCATCTTTACGCTTATGAAGTAACAAGCCGGCACCATCATTATATTTGCCAGCCCCCAATGTTGCGACAGCCCTTGCATTAAGACGGTTCATAAGTGTCATTTTAAATCCTTTCTTATACAAATTTGATCCACACATTCATCCCACTTGTTATGTGCAAATGAGTGGTTTTGATTGAAGCAATATAAACTGATTTAAAATGAGACAATCTTAGGTTATTCGGGACTCTCATTCAATATGCAAAGCAGTGAATTATTATTATAAATCAATGCCTTGTCATCTGTTGTTTATGCACATTATCGCCCCATGTTAAATACACATGCTATACATTATACATTTTTACAAAAAGCTAATATATGTGTTGTTAGGCATGTCAAGTTTTTTCGATAGAAGCATGATACAGATTTGAACGATAACGTTTATCATAGTGATAGCTAATTTGGGAGAAACTAAGAGTGGAGGCGGTTGGTGTTTTTGCTGTATTTCTTGTGAGATGCTTTGCCAATGAGGAGTTTCTTCGCTAAATGATCAGTATAGCTATGTTTTTGGGAGGGCTGTGTTTGCACTCTTAAGATTTCCTCCATTTATGCTCAAGGTTTAGGTTTTTCTATTGACCGTTGTTAGATGTTATTGTGACAATAAACTTCGTTATCTATCAGAAATATTTATGGCATTAGCACTAAGGTGTTGAGTTGTATTAAAGCCTTTACATAGTAGTCTTTTTCAGAGAGAGGTATTATTGGTTCAGTTTTAGGAGTCTTTATTACGGCTGATTTGGGCGTCGTCGTTGTTTGAGGGCTTATTATAATATTGTTAGTTTCAGTTTATGAATATACCGAAAAATATAGTGAAACATTTGATTCAAATACTTTTGCTAGGCATATTTCAATATTTCAGCGATGTTTTCCAAGAATTGCTCTGCTACTTTTTGACGGAATCGGATATCAAATGCTTATAGCGAGGGCAGTGGTTTGAGAAAAGATAGAGCTGATTTCATTAGATTTCTATGTAGAGCAATCCAGTACCAGCTCTTAGGACAATAATATACTGAGATCGAACTCATTTCGCTACACTTACACGACGCTATAGGAGTAATCCTCAGAAACTCTACTAGAATTCGTTAAAAAAAATGGCAGGTTATGGAGTGTGATCAAAAAATATATTTTTTACAAATACTTAATCTCATTTTAAGTTGTCTAGAATATAACCTTATCTTAAAACTAAGTCTATATACCGCCATTTATCATAAAGTTAATAAGTTATACAAAATGCGGGAGTATTGTGTTTTTCTGTTTAGAGACGAGTTAAAAAACACCTTATTGAACATTAAAAGATTTTAGACAAAAAAATTTAACTTATGGAGAGTATATAGACAAAATGTATCTTGATAAAAAAGTTTATAATTCCATGTGGTCTTCAAAGAAATTTTCTGGTTCTTTTATTGTCTTATGCGGGTTTGATGGGAGTGGAAAGACAACACAAACAAAAGAAATTGCTCGCCATTACTCAACAGAAAACATATAATACAAACTTTTAACGCAGTTCTTAGTATAGAAATAATCCATAAATTAGAGATATGTAGATAATGGAAAAGCAATTGATCCGTTGCTTTTAGCACTCTTAGCAAGGCAGATAGACGCAAACATACGCTTGAAATTATTGAACCTTCCTTAGCTTCATTGCAAAATTTATTAATTAGCGATCGATATGTTTATTCTAGTCTTGCTTATTTTTATGCTCGAGAGCTTTCTGTTGAAAGTGTCGTTAAATTAAATCAATCTATTCTAAGACCTCATATTACATTTTATCTTCATTTACCGCCCATTACTATACTGGAACGGTTGCAGAAAAGGGATGGTTTAAACTTAAAATACGAAGAAAAACTCTCTTTTATTGAAAAAGTTTACAAAGTATTATCGGAAATAGATGAGCAGTTTATAACAATTGATGGAACTGCTCCTATTTCTTTAATTCATCATCAAATACGACATCATATAAATAAGGTTTGTTTTGATTATGAATAAAATCATTTATTAATCAAGTTATCCACGATAAATCCTCCTTTATGTATTTGTACTCTAAATCTGAAACTTTAGAGATATGATTGCAATAATTTAACTGCTCAGGAAGATATTACGTTATATATTTTAATTGGAAAACTAACTGTAATGGGCTTATTTTAAAAGATTTAGAGAAGGGGAGTAGAAAAGTTAGCAGTATTTATCGTGAAGATAATAGTATGTTTATTCTTTTAGAGCCAAAGTGTGGTGATAGAAGAACGACATGGAAGGATATACTCGAACATATTTTAGTGCACGGAATAATAAGGACAATAATGTGAGTGAAGCTTCCATACCGTAAAATTGTTTCACATATGTATAAAGGTGTAGCTTCTGAATAAAACGCACATAAAATATTAAATTTGTTTTTGTCCATAAATGTTCTGTTTTCATAGAAGAATTAATCATACAACAGCACAAAGATTGTAAAAGCCTCAAAAAAGAAATTTTGCTTTCTTAAATTTAATGATCTAAAATGAAAATTGTAAGAATGCCTGTTTTTAAACAGGATGTATTATGCATATCGACTGGTATTCATTTTAGAGGATAATTTATGTTCACTTCAAATTTGAAGGAACGCATTGCTTTATTTGAAAATAGAACTTTTCTCTATTTTACTTTGAGCGGCTTATTTGCTACATTTGGAAGTGGACTAAATTATATTACATTGTCATGGATCGCTTACAATCAGACGGGCTCAATCCGTGGTGTAGCGTTGATGATTCTTTTTCTTTGGACGCCTGGCATTATTTTTGCGCCTATTTTTGGCATATTGGCAGATAAATATAACCGTAAAACGCAGATTATTATTTCAAATCTTGTGAGAGGTTTGGTAATCGTAAGCTGGGTAATGCTTTGGCATTTTGGTATAGAAATTGAATTGATGGTCTTATCTGCTCTTTTGGGTATTTTTATCCCTTTTTATATGCCATCAGCTATTTCTTTAATTCAAAGTATTGTGCTGAAGGAACAGCTCATCAATGCAAATGCAACCATCGATATGGTTTATGAACTTGGCACGATCGTAGGTATGGGCTTAAGTGGATTGATACTTGCCTATGCAGGAATAAAAGGAACTCTTCTAATAGGTGGTATATTCTTTATTATTGCTGGTTTATTTAATTTTGCAATGAAGGTACCTAAAAACCGAAGATCTAAAAATCAAAACCAGCAAAATTGGTGGGAAAATTATACAGCATCTCTTCATTATTTTAAGCAGAATCCGGCTCTTTTTGTACCTTATATAAGCCAGATGATTATTATGACTCTTTTGATGACCATTCCTGTTATTCTCGTTCCTTATATACAAGAGGTTTTACATGCGGATAGCAGGATCTTTGCAATATTGGAGGTGCTTTATTCTATGGGTGTATTGACAGGTGCGTTTTTTTCACCACTTCTTTGTAAAGTTTTATCCATAAGAAAAACATTAGCCATTTTATTAGCTTTTATGGCTATTGGCCTCGCTATTTTATCTGTTAATACACACAATTTTGTTGTTTTTCCTGTTTACTTTATGATTGGATTTGGACTTTCAAGTTGGGCTCTTTCGATTTCTTTATCACAACTCTCTTGTGATCCTGAATACCAAGGAAGATTGCAGGCAAGTTTTAATGGTCTTTCTGGATGCTTGATCCTCGGAGTCTATCTCATTATGGCAAGCGATAACAGTAGCATATCACCTCAATCGATATATTTTTTTCAAAGTATTGTTGCGTTTGTTGGAATACTCATAGTGCTGTTTTATAAACATGAAAAACAATAAATTACATTTAAGTGTGGTCAACATACGCTATTTTATAAATATTTACGCTGCAGCATATTTCACATTTTTCTTTTAAAGGAGAGTTGAGAAAATGTAAAAGTTGGTGCTTAATGAATAAAGCATAAATTGATGTATGCTAGAGAATACCCTTTACTTTTTGATAATGATCTAAAAGAATTGATGCGTTTCTTTAATTCACCTCACTGCTGTTAAGAAGACGAAAACGTAACACTTTAAATCTTCTTGAAAGTTTTTTGTCTAAGCGTAGCAGAAAGTAAAGCGATGAGGGAATATCGTATTATACGGGGAGAGTATTGCATTATTTTTGTTTTTCAAAATCCATATGAAAAATTGTATCAATTTCATCTTCATTGGAATGAGTATTTCTACGACGATGCAAGGTTTGCACAATCTCTCTTTTTAAAACAGCATCTGTTTCACTTAAACGGTGAATACTGAGTTCCAATTCAAGAGATAACGCCAAATCCACGCACAGTTTAAGCTCTTCTCCAATGTCGAAACCGCGTTGATAGTCGTCATAAAGACCAACCAGTGTATCAGATAATTCTTTATCGCATAAAGAGGTCATGCTTAATTCCTCAACGTTGCGGGTTTCCATGCAGCTTTTTTAAGTATCACTCCACTATCATCACTTAAAATTGCCATGTATACGAACCTCATAGTTTTGTCAATTTTCTGCAAAATACGCGCTTTTAAATCAAAGCCTATTAAAGATTTTATTACTCCAAGATTTTGAAGCGCCCAATTGTAAATATGGATGGCAATGTGTTTACTATAGAATTTATAGCATTTAAAATACATTGCTAAAAGGCTTTTAATATGCGTAGAGGAAGAGTATTCTGATGATAAACCAAACACCTTGAAATCTCTATTACCAGTTACAGCTAAATCAGTGCCATTAATATATAAAATAAGCAAACAGGGTTTGTAAACGTCTAACTTTTTAATAACGAGTGATAATCTCGTTTTTTGTAGAATACCAATTATTTTGCCTATTTTATATTGATTTTTAGACATTGATAAACTTTTTACCTTATAAAAAACTATGGGAAATGCATTAGCATATTTTTGTAATAAGATTTCAGTGGTATATTGCACAGCATGAAATGAAGAGAATCGTATTAGGCTTTTTGCTTTTGAAAGAATATGACTGCAACTTTTGAGAAAGCAGTTGGCAAGAATTGGCTTGGCATGCAAACTGATAGAGTTGGCAGTGGCGCATTTAGTTTTTTCATTGGCCTGTGTCCAAATGTTTTTGACTCTGGAAAATAGCCTCTGATAGGCTTGAGTTTTTCCAAGGTTATATTACAGGGGCGCAGCTCAGAAAAGTACCACGGCGATTGCATTTTTTTGTAATTGTCATAATTTTCGCTCCTGCTTAAATGGATGCTGTGACATCCGTTTTTGTGGGGTTATGTATGTGATAACTGCTCTTCTTAAGGGGCAGTAACAATAGATATAAATCAATATAATTATTTATTCAACAATTATATTGATTTTGGAGTATTTTTTTTGGCTCGTCCGGAAGCAAAACCTAAAACTGAGTTGGCAAAACGTTTTCGTGAAGTGCGTTACGCTCTTGGTTTTACAGAGCGTAAGCAGTTTGCTGAACATCTTGGGATCACTGCTGGTTCTATAGGAACTTATGAAACTGGTATAAGTGAGCCTACAGCCTCTGCGCTCTCCAAATATCAAGAAATTTGTGGTGTTTCATTAGATTGGCTAGTAACGGGAAATGGCGAGATGTTTTCAGATGTGGCAAAGGCGAAAGCAGCTGGTTTTAAACCGCAGGCGATTCCTACTGGGCTGATGAAAAAGCTGGGACATTTAGTTTATACGACCTATCATGATGCAAAAATAACACTTTCTCCTGAAGATGTTGCGGAATTAGCAGCAGAGCTTTATGGAAGATTGCAAGAGCTTATTCAAAACCTCAATGATATAGAAGAAGTCGAAGCCACTTTGCCACTTTTAAAATTACATTTAAAGCGTAAAATCGCAACTGAAAAACACATCTAGAAATTTCATAAGATACGAATGAACAGCCTTTTAAAAAATAAAACTTTTTTGATTTTCTGCTGTATAACCAAGTTTGGAATGTGAGAATCTCACGATTTTCGAGTCTCTTATTCGATCTGAAAAACGAGAAACTATCATTATAAATCAATATATTTCTCTGATTAAAGATAAAACGGTTCATAAAAAGAACGACGGGTAGCAATACAAACAAAATTGATTCAAAAGGAAGCGAGTATAGCATCATTCCTGAAATATTTGTTGGTTGAAGAAAAGATACGGACAACAGTGAAAATACAGTGGATTATGTGAGAGGAAAGAGTTTAGAAAACAGCTTCTTTTCGGTTTGTAATATTAAAAATTTATACAATAGTGAAAATACAAGGACGGTTTTGATGACTATAGAGGGGGAACAGACATGAAAGAGAGAAGAACGAAAGATTTTTATAGCGCGCTTTTATCTTTTTATGAAGACGATGAGATGAGTACGTTAAAACTTTTAATAGGAAGTTTCTCATTATATTGGATATAAAAAAATTCTTTCAAAGGTGTGCATCATATATTGAAACAGATTACTTCGCAGCAAAGAGTGATGTTATCATGATAATCGTCATTATTACATTATGCTATAAGTTAAAAAATCATAAATTTGTGCTTATAAGAACAGCTATTTTATTGAGAAGTATTTTTATAAATTTATAAAAAATTATTTTTACACTCTTGCCATTCTTCTGATGCGCTTTATTTGAAGAGTAGAATTGCTCTTTAGTGAAACTATTTTGTTAAGAGATAAATCACAGTATTTTTGAATGGAGATAACGATATATTTTCAAAGTTTTGTGTTTTTATTTATTTTTTAGCTTGAATCCCTCTAGCTAAAAGGGTTGGGGACTTTTCTAGATTCGATGTTGTTGCAAAGATTTTAGAGCGATGCCGTAAAAAATAGCGGTATCGAAGGGGGAGGGTTTTGCCTTGATTTATTGGTTTTTGAAGTGCGCAAACTAAGGGTTTTGCCATGAGTGTTTCTGCGCGTTGTGATGATGTTGAACTCTGTTGGAGGAGGTTCTTATGAAAAAAAAATATTCCACACCAAATTTAATTAAAGTTGTCTCTCTTAGTACGGTAATGGCGACACTCTTATCGAGTGTTTCTCCCGTTTTTGCGGCGAACCTTGCGATAATAGGACAAACTAATCAGAGTTCGAATGCTCCCCAAGTGATGTATCCGTATGGGAGTCATGGGAGTGTTGTTTTTGCTGGTGATGATAATTATTGTGGTGCAGACAACGTTGTTGGTCGTGGCGGCAAACAACAACAAGGAATTGCTGATAGTCAACGAATAACCGCAGAGCAACAATATAATAGATTTATTACTAATCAAGAGTTTAACGGTCGTCGTCCTTATGGTACGACCACTGAACAGGTTATTTGGACGGGTGATGGATACACGGCTAGGGTTGATGGTAAAGTTTTGGGTGGTTATATGGGGACATTTTCCACCAGTGGTTTTGCTAGCGCTATGCCTGAGGCTTATGGTGTTTATTCTTTTGCTACGGGGTGTGGGTCTGCAGCGACGGGTAATTATTCAACCGTATTTGGTGCAGGCGCGACAGCAAAGGCAGGGGGTGCACAAGCTTTTGGTGTTTCCGCACTTGCAAGTGGTATAGCAAGTGTTGCTATGGGTGTAGGCTCAGAAGCATCGGGCAAATCTGCTGTTTCTTTTGGTGGTCTCGCAACCGCTTCTGGTAAAAATAGCATTTCTATAGGTGAGAGTTCCAAAGCTACGCAGGACGATGCGATTGCGGTTGGTTCAAATGCAGAAGGGAACGGTATAAATAGTGTTGCTATTGGTAAGTTTGCATCTGCATCTGGTTACGATAGTATTGCATTAGGATTAAAGACCAAAGCAACTGACGAGTACGCGGTTGCTATAGGCACGAAGGCTGAAGCTCAAGCTCTTGGTTCTATTGCAATAGGTGGTGGAGAACCTGCAGACAACGGGGAAGAAAGAAAAGTAATAGCTAAAGGTAAAAATTCGATTGCCATAGGTTCCCATACTTATGCTGAGACGGCTCATTCAGTTGCAATTGGTATAAACGCACAAGTACGTGTTATTGATGGTGTTGCTGTGGGGGGAGGATCTGTCTCTCGTGTTGAGAGTGGTGTTTTTGGTTATGATCCTGTAACAAATACTACAACAACAAAGAGTGATCTTGCATGGAAAAGCACTGCAGGTGATTTTAGTGTTGGTAATACTAACCAGAATTTAACGCGACAGATTACAAATGTTGCAGCAGGGACTAAAGACACTGATGCAGTGAATGTTGCACAGTTGAAAGCTATGAGAGATTTGGCATCAGGAGTTTGGAAACTTTCTGCTAACGATACCGATCCTACAGACGTGAATCCAGGTAGTACAATAGATTTTTCAGTGAAAGATACAAAAGTAGGAAAAGATAACTTAAAGATTGAAAGAAACACTGTAGATAATAAGCATAAAATTGAATTTACTTTGAGTGATACTCTTAAATTGACAAAAGTCACTACAGGACAAAGCTCTATGAGTGATGATGGCTTTATTATTGAAAATGGGCCAAAAATGATTCTAGATGGTATTGATGCTGGCGATAAACAGATTACAAATGTGGCAGATGGTAAAGAAGACACCGATGCTGTAAATTATAAACAGCTGAAAGAGGTAAAAACAGTTGTAGAAAAAGGCTGGAAGCTTTCTGTTGATGGTAACAATGCTACAGATGTTGGAGCAGGTAGTACAGTAGATCTCGTCACAGGTGCTGATGATAACAATAACAAAAACATCAAAATTGTTAAAAGTAATGGAAATAAAGTTACATTTACTTTGAATAGTAACCTTAGTTTGACAAGTGTCACTGCAGGTAACAGCATTATGAATGGTGATGGCTTTAAGTTTGTTAATGGGGGGCCAAGCATAACCGTGAATGGTATTGATGCTGGAAATCAAAAGATTATAAACGTAGCAGAGGGAACTCAAGATACCGATGCAGTGAATTATAAACAACTGAAAGAGATAAAAGAAGCTGCTACAACGCATTGGCAACTTTCTGTTAATGGTGGAAATGGTGTATCTATTGGACAAAATGATACAGTAAATTTACAATCAGCTGGTAAGGAAGGTAGTCAGAATATCAAGATTGTAGGAGATAATAACCGCAATGTTACGTTTGATTTAGCTGATGATATTAATGTAATGACTGTCACAGCAGGAGACAGCATTATGGATGCTGCTGGCTTTAGATTTGACGGTGATGAGGGGCCGAGCATAACTGTTAAAGGCATTCATGCTGGTAATAAAACGATCAAAGGAGTAGCAGATGGGGAAGACGATACTGATGCTGTAAATTTTTCACAGTTGCAAGATGTAAAAGCAATTGCAGAAAAAGGCTGGAAGCTTTCTGTTGATGGGAACGATGCTACAGATGTTAAAGCTGGGAGTACAGTGAATTTTGTTGCAGTTAAGCAGAAAGACGATGATGATAATGAGAGTGAGAACACAAATATAAAAATTGTCAAAAACGAGGACAATCAAGTATCCTTTGATTTAAGTGAATATATTAAAGTTGGTCGTGTAGAAACAGGGGATAGCAGAATGAGTAATGCCGGTTTCATGATCAAGGATGGTCCAAACATGACCAAGGGTGGCATTAATGCTGCAAAGACACAAATTAAAGGAGTCGCAGATGGTAGCGATGAGCATGATGCTGTTAATCTTTCACAATTATATAAAATGAAGTTTGAGATAGAAGATAATAGTCTTGTTAAATGGAGTAAAAGTAAAAATTTAATTACCATTGGTGCTGAAAAAGAAGGTATTGAAATCAAAGTCGCGAACTCTGAAGGTAGGGGTCGAATTATTTCTGGCGTTGCAGTTGGAAAAGTCAGTTTCGATTCAACAGAAGCAATAAATGGCCATCAGCTTTTCAATTATGCTGATAATATATCAAAATATTTTGGTGGTGAGACAGATGTGATTGATGGTTTCAAGCCAACTTTTACTGTTCAGGATAAAGAACACCATAATGTAACGGATGCTTTTAAAGATGTCGATAATTCTATAACAGATATTTATACACAGATTAACAATGTAACAGAAAATAGTCTTGTTAAATGGGACGAAGGGCAGAAGCTCATTACAATTGGTGCGCAAAAAGATGGTACCAAAATCAATGTTGCCAATTCTAATAGTGAAAATCGAGTTATCTCTGGTATTGCGGATGGAAACCTCGGAAAGGCTTCGAAAGAAGCTATAAATGGTAGCCAGATTAATACAATTTCTGGAGATGTTGCAAAATTCTTTGGTGGGGAAGCAGCATTTCAGGATGGTGCTTTTGTAGGTCCACAATATAACGTATCTACAGTTTCTACAGATGGTGAAGTAGTTCAGTATATAGCTGAAAATGTTGGTGATGCTTTAACAAAGCTTGATGCGAATGTTAAAAATGTGAATAGTCGTATAAAATATGTAGATAATAAATTTGATAAATTCTCTCAAGATGCTTTATTATGGGATGATGGTAAACAAGCATTTGCTGCACGTCATGAAAAAGATGGACGTAAAACAGATAGTAAGATTACCCACCTTTTAAATGGTGATATTTCTGAAGATTCAACAGATGCGGTAAATGGTAGCCAGATTAATAAAATATCTAAAGATATTGCAAAATATTTTGGTGGTGGTACAGAATTTAATAACGGAGTTTTTTCAGGTCCACAATATAACTTATCTACAGTTTCTACAGATGGTAAAGTAGAACAGAAAACCTTTGAAGATGTTGGCTCGGCTTTGACAGGGCTCGATGCAAATATCAAAAATGTGAATAAACATATACGACATGTAACTAATGAGTTTGATAAATTTTCTCAAGATGCTTTACTGTGGAGTGAAAAGGATCAAGCATTTGTTGCGCGTCATGGAACAGATGGACAAAAAACAAATAGCAAGCTAACGTATCTTTTAGATGGCAATGTTTCAGAAGATTCAACAGATGCAATAAATGGTTCCCAACTTTATGCGATGGGTGATCAGATTGCGAATTATTTTGGCGGTGGTGCTCGCTATGAGAATGGAGAGTGGAGCGATCCTACTTTCAAAGTTTCTCAGCGTAATGAGGATGGCACTATTGTTGAGAAAACGCATCATAATGTCGCTGATGCTTTTGAGGGTGTCGATAATTCTATCACAGATATTTATAATCAGATTAACAATGTAACAGAAAACAGCCTTGTAAAGCAGGAGGGAGAAGATGGTCTTATTACTGTGGGTAAAGCAACCGGTGGTACTGAAATCAGCCTTGTAAATAAAGATAAGCAAGAAAGAACACTTTCCGGTGTAAAAGATGGAGAACTTTCTCAAACATCAACGCAAGCAGTAAATGGTTCACAGCTTTTTGCTACGAATGAGAAGGTTACAACTGTTACTGATAATCTTAAAAAAGTTGCTGAAAATACATCGAAATATTTTGGGGGTAGTACAGATGTACTTGAAGGTATAAAACCAGCTTTCCTTATTGATGGAACGGCATATGATAATGTTACAGATGCGTTTACGGGTGTGAATATTTCTATCCATAAGATTGATGATAAGATTTCTGATGTGATAAAAAATAGTCTTGTTAAGCAAGATGGAGGTGCATCAGGTGTTATTACTATTGGTAAGGATACCGCTGGTACTGAGATCAATATTGCAGGTGTTGGTGGTTCAGGACGTAAAATTTCTGGCGTGCGGGAGGCAGAAAATGGTGATGAAGCTGTTAACAAAGACCAACTTGATAAAAGCATAGATAAGATTTCTAAAGATATTGAGACAGTCACTGCTGCTGCGGTTCTCTATGATAAGAATGACGATAATAGTGTTAATTATGGTAGTGTAACTTTGGGTGGCGATAATAGCGATGGGCCAGTTGCTCTTCATAACGTCAAAAATGGTAGCATTTCTGAAAATTCCAACGATGCAATTAATGGTAGTCAGATTAATAAAATATCAGCAGATATTGCAAAGTTTTTTGGTGGTGGAGCAAAGTTCATTAACGGTGCTTTTGAAGGGCTGAAATATACTTTATCCGCTATTGTAGGTGGTGAAGTAGGGAAGGCTAATTTTTACAATGTTGGTGATGCTTTAACAGGTCTTGATAAAAATGTTCAAGATGTGAATCAACGCTTAACGAATGTATCCAATGAGTTTAACCAGAAAATTGAAGATTTCTCTAAAGATGCTTTACTGTGGGATGATGATGAAGGTGCATTCGTTGCACGTCATGAAAAAGATGGAAAGAAGACAAACAGCAAATTGAAGTATCTTTTGGATGGTGAGATTGCGGATGGTTCAACAGATGCTATTACGGGTAACCAGCTTTATTTCATGAGCAACCAGCTTGCTAATTATTTCGGTGGCGGTGCCAAATATGAGAATGGCAAATGGACAGATCCTACTTTTAAGATTGTTCAAGTCAATGCTGATGGTACGACTGTTGAGACAGAGCACCATAATGTTGCTGATGCTTTTGGTGACGTCAATAAAAATATGTCAAATATTAATAACCGTATTGATGATGTCATCAACAAGGTCGATTCAGATGCTTTAAAGTGGAATGATAAAGAAAAAGCCTATGATGCTGGTCGCGATGGAAAGCCGAATAAAATTATCAATGTAGCTGATGGTAAAGTTGAAAAAGGTTCGAAAGATGCGGTTAATGGTGGTCAACTTTGGGAAACCAATGAACGTATCACTGGTGTTGAAAAAGATGTTAAGCATCTTACCAACAGAGTTGATAACATTTCCAATACGATTGCTGATATTGGTGATACAGTTATCAATATTGATGCCAAAGTTGATAACATCAATAATAGAGTTGACGACATTGAAGAGGGTGCTGTTCGTTATGATAGAGATGAAAACGGCAAAAAAACCAATAAAATCACATTAGCGGGGGGGGATGCCAGTGAACCTGTTCTGATTGATAATGTAGCTGATGGTAAAATTGAAAAAGGTTCGAAAGAGGCTGTAAATGGTGGTCAACTCCATGACTATACCCAAGAACAGATGAAAATTATTCTTGATCAATCCAAGCAGTATACAGACCAACGGGTTAATAATATTGTGATTGATGCGATTGATGATGCTGTTGATCGGGCTAAGCAATATACAGATATGAAGTTTGATGTCTTAAACTATAGTATTGAGAGTGTGAAAAAAGAGGCAAGACAAGCAGCAGCTATTGGTCTTGCGGTGTCTAACTTACGCTACAATGATACACCTGGAAAATTAAGCGTTGGATTTGGTACTGGTTTATGGCGTAGTCAGTCTGCATTTGCCTTTGGTGCAGGTTACACCTCAGAAAATGGAAAATACCGCTCTAACATATCCGCAACAACTTCTGGAGGTCACTGGGGTGTAGGTGCGGGATTCAATATGACATTGAATTGATAATAAACAAAATACATAAAAATCCCTTTTCACCCCTGTCTCATGAGGCAGGGGTGAATTGTTGTTACGTATGTAAAAATACATATATACAAATTGATAAGCGCTATAATAATAAATACAGGTTTAAAAAATAGAAAAACCGCACACTTTCAACAAAACGAACTTCTTATTTCAAAATAAGATAATAAGTCTTTTCATAAATTATAAGTTCATTATTTTCTGCGTTAACTTTTAAATCTAAAAAATCTTTCACTCTCTAAAAATCTATTAAAAAACTTTCTAGTAAGACAAATATATATATTTAAACGTATTTCAATTTTACTGGAGGAAGTTATAAAAACAATATACTAAACCAATTCTACCCCTTGCAAAAAACAACCAACAGATTTAAAGATTAAAAAAACCAACCACCAAAAAACTTACCTTTTTAGGAAAGGTAAGAGAAAAAAGCGCGTTAACTATAAACTTCTCTATCTTTTCAATCAGTCCTTAGGCTTTTGAATATATTTAGAAAAACCAATTTCAAAGAACTTTATAGCGTTTAAATGTGTTTTTTTGTGGTTATAGTTATTTTTTCATTGGGGAGTTCATTATGAAAAAATTATATACAAAATTAGCAGGGAGCGATTTAAAATTTTCTCGTTTTTCTTTTGTTAAAGTTCTTTCATTGGCTACAGCGGCTACATTTTTATCGAATGTTACACCTGTTTTTTCAGCAAATCCTGATTTTAGAAACACCTTTCTCGAAGGTGTTAACAGTGCTGGTGTCTCTTATCCGCAAAGCATTATCTCTGTTGCTGGTTTGAATGCTTCTTCTGTTTCAAAAGACAATTATTTAACAGCACTCAATCAAGTGGGATTAGAAAAGATTAATGCTGCCGATGACTATGCAAATTTTTTAACTAAAACCCTCTCTGGTGTAAGTGATTATAGTCCTGTCGTGAATGTTTTGATGGCGGATAGCAAAAATGTATTGGCAAGAACCCTAGATGCAGGAGGGCAATATAAAAAGTCTCTCGTCAGTCCACGGTCATTTGTGGTTGATAGCTCTTTAGACCAACAGCTTGTACAGGATGATGAAAATACAGATATTATTAATGTGTCTAATATCTTACGGAGTGGTTCAACAGAGGGAATGCAACGTGATGTATCGGGAAATAATGTCATCTTTGGTGAAGATGTTGATGCGAAAACCGTGGACAGTGTTGTTATTGGTTATAAAGCGAAGGCGGTATTAGCTGAAGGAGATAAAAAGCTAGCGGCATCTGTTATCATAGGTTCTAAATCTGAGATCCATAGAGGTGGATCCGTTGCTGTTGGTGCAGATATAGTGGCACTAAAGAATGACGCGGTTGCTGTTGGTCGTTTTGTACGGGTGGAGGAGGAGAACGGTACAGCTTTAGGCTTCAAAACGCAAGTGAAAGTGGTAGGGGGCGTTGCTCTAGGAAGCAATTCTGTAGCTAAGAGGGCTGCAGGTGTTTCAGGATATACTCCTATGCTGCAGGGGCCTGCAAAAAATACGTCATCTTATTGGAAATCTACATTAGGTGCTGTTAGTGTTGGTGATGTTGATGGTGGCAAAACACGCCAAATTACAGGTGTAGCGGCTGGTAGTGAAGATGCAGATGCAGTGAATGTTATACAATTAAAAGACTTAGAAAGGGTCGTAAGACAAAATGGTTGGAAACTGTCTGTTGACGGTAAAAATGCTAAAACAGTCATTATGGATAGTGGAGTAGATTTTTCTACTGGCAGTACCAATCTTAACATTACAAAAGGTGATAAGGATAATAATGTAAAATTTGATTTAGCTCAAGATGTTGTATTAACGAGCTTAAAAGCAGGGACGAGTACCTTAGACGCAACAGGTTTGGTAATTACTGATGGTCCGAAAATAACCACAGGTGGTATTGGTNGTACCTTAGACGCAACAGGTTTGGTAATTACTGATGGTCCGAAAATAACCACAGGTGGTATTGGTGCTGGAAATAAAAGGGTAACTGGTATTGCACCTGGTGATCTTAGTGCAGATTCACAAGATGCGGTAAATGGGAGTCAGTTGAATGTTGTAGCGACCCATATAGCTGGATATTTAGGCGGTGGAGTTAAATTTACGAATGGCCAATGGGATGATCCAAAGTTTAAGATTAAAGCTTTCAATCCTGAGACGAATGAGATTGAAGAAGAAAGTTTTCCGGATGTAGCAAAAGCCTTTGAGGGTTTGGGTAAGTCTTATGTAAATCTTCACAATGAGATTAAAAAAGCTGCCGATGATAGTGTCTTTAAATGGAATGCCGAATCGAAGAGCATTACAATTGCAGCCGGTGAGGAAGAAAGTGGGCAAGGAAGTATTGCTATAGGTATTGGATCAAAGACAAAAGGGGATGCAGGAATTGCGTTAGGGAAGCTTTCAAATGCATCTGCCGAAAATAGTATTGCATTAGGTGGTTTTGCAGCGGCATCTGCTGAAAATAGTATTGCATTGGGCTCAAATGCACAAGTACAAGCTGATGTTACTGGTGGTGTTGCTGTGGGTTATAAATCTGTTTCTCGTAACTCGGCGTCTACTGTTGGCTATGATCCTTCTATAGGTAGCCAGTCAACTAATGATAATGTGATATGGAAAAGCACTCAAGGAGCTTTTAGTATTGGTGATACTCCGAATAAGATAACACGACAGCTTACAGGTGTTGCCGCTGGTACCAATGACACTGATGCTGTCAACATTGCGCAGCTGAAAAAATTAAGAGAATTTGTAGCACAAGGGTGGACACTTTCTCTCAATGATAAGGCTGTTTCAGGCTTTCAGCCGGGCGATATATTAAATTTTGTCTCTGGAAGCAAAAACTTTGAGATTAAAAATATTGATAAAAGAGACAGTAACGATAAAAAAATAACATTTGATTTGGCACAAGATGTCACATTAAACAGCGTAAAATTAAAAGACGTCACTTTAGATAAAACGGGCTTAACCATTGAAAATGGCCCCAAAGTAATAGCGGATGGTATTGATGCTGTAGGTAAAAAAATAACAGGTGTTGCCGCTGGTTCTATAATATCAGCTTCGAGTGATGCGATTAATGGTGATCAGCTTCATACAATCACTGAGGATTTATCAAAAATTTTAGGTGGAGATGTATCCTTTGATGGCAAAAACTTTAAAGTACCGGAGTATAAATTATCGAATATTGATGAAAAAGGTGAAGTAACAGATAAACCGCATACCGATGTTGGTTCTGCCTTTAAAGGACTTGATGACAATATCAAGAATGTGAACGATCGTATTAAGGAAGTTTCTCAAGGTGTTGCAAAGGATTCGTTGTCGTGGAGCAAGGATGAGGATGCCTTTGTAGCGACGCATGGAGAAGGAGAGAAAAAAGGCAACAGCAAGATCACATCTCTTAAGGATGGAGATGTTGCTGCTAACTCAACGGATGCTGTTAATGGATCCCAGCTTTATTCTACGAACAGTTCCCTTGCGGAATATTTCGGTGGCGGAACTAAGTATGAGGATGGCAAATGGACGAAACCTGATTTCAAAGTTGCGCAATTCGATGCTGATGGCACAGAAGGTGACAAGAAGACTTATCATAATGTTGCTGATGCTTTTGAAGGTGTTAATAAGACTTTCACGACACTTAATGATGAGATTGTCGATGTAAGAGACAGTATCCTTGTTAAGCAAGAAGAAGAGGTGACGTTAAGTCGTAGTCTTCGTGCAGGGGGATCGGGTGTTATCACCATAGGTAAGGCAGCAGGCGGTACGGAAGTAAGTATTCTCAACAATGAAAATGCAACGCGGAAACTTTCCGGAGTGAGTGCTGGAACACTCTCAGAAAGCTCAACGGATGCGGTGAATGGCTCGCAGCTTTTTACAACCAATAAAAATGTTACTAAGGTTGCTGAGCATACAGCAAAATATTTTGGCGGAGGCGCCAAGTATGAGAGTGAAGCGTGGACAGATCCAAGTTTCAAGGTTAAGATCGTTAAGGAAGATGGTAGTGATGTTGAAGAGCAGAGCTATGCAAGTGTTGCGGAAGCCTTTGAGGGTGTAGGTAATTCTTTCCAGAACATTCATAAAGAGATTACACAAAGCAATACGGCGGTTACTGAAAACATTAAGCAGAATGCGTTGATGTGGAGTGAGAAAGAGAGAGCCTTTGTAGCTTTGCATGGAGAAGAAAATAGTAAAAGCAACAGCAAAATTAAGTATCTTGCGAATGGAGACATTACTGTAGACTCAAGTGATGCGGTGAATGGTTCACAGCTTTATTCCATGAATAAGATGTTTGCGGAGTATTTTGGTGGAGGAGCTGGATATAATGAGAATGGTGAATGGACCGCTCCCACTTTCAAGGTGAAGACCGTTAAGGAAGATGGCAAGGATGAAGAGAAGAGTTATGATAATGTTGCGGATGCGTTAGCAGGAGTAGGGACGTCTTTCACGAATATTCATAAAGAAATTAACAAAGTCGTAGGCGATAGCTTAGTTAAACAAGATGAAAAGACGCATGTTATTAGCATTGGAGGCGAAAAAAGCGGCACGAGCATTACCCTTTCCAACATTGATGGAGCG
>NZ_JBHIQH010000015.1:0-158517 GCF_042196485.1 Bartonella sp. AD24XZML
GAACACCATTAGCTCAAACTTAGCAAGAGAGATCTTAAAGCATAACAAGCAGGGTCAACGCTTGTGTGGGTGGAAACATGGCTAGAAAAAAAACACAAGACGATATAGAGCTTACAGAATCGGAAAAAGAAATGCTTCAAGAAATGATCATCACCTATCAAAGCGTGAAAATGATGTCTCGCTTGATGAAGTGGATAGCATTTTTTCTTTTTTTGCTTATCCTTGATTTTGCACGCCTCATGGATGCGATAGACAATATCTTCGCCCATTTAAAACAATGGTTCTCAANGTTTTTTATCTTTTTGCTTATCCTTGATTTTGCTCGTCTTATGGATGCGCTAGATAATGTCATTGCACATTTAAAGCAGTGGTTCTCAAAAAATTAAAAAAACCATTATAGTAAAAAATCAGTTAACGAAAACCTGAGAATTTCTGCTAGAATCACGAGAGAGCTTCTTTTTTAATAGGATTTTTTAGATGCCAACACCATTTGGTAAAACCTTACGCAAACTTCGCATTGATCATTCAGAACGCCTTTTAGATATGGCTAAAAAATTAGATGTATCTGTAGCATTTTTATCATCTGTAGAAATTGGCAAAAGATCTGTTCCTGTAGGGCTGGAGGAAAAGATAATTGAACTCTATGCTTTAGATAAAGCTATGGTTTCTCTCTTAAAAAAAGAAGCCTATTCTTGTCGCAAAAGTTTTATTATAAAGCCTTCTGATACTTTCAGATGTGAAACTGTTGGTATGTTTTCTAGACTGAGTAAACATTATTTCACAAGAAGATTTAGAACTATTAAAAAAATTATTAGAGAAAGCTGGCAAAAAGAATGCATTTTGTAAAGGAAAGTGTAAAAATCCTATTCCCGAACCTAATTATATGGTCCATAACCTTAAAAAATATAAATAAAATCAATAGTTTATTGCAATTAAATTTAGATTCGAATTCAGGTATCCCAGCCAATTCTAGTGAAATTAGTTAATCAAATTTCAGCTTGAGAGTGGATCAATCCCCTTAACCATCTGTTGCTATTCATAGCAAGTTTTGTAAGCTGAAAAATACCCATTTGTAGCGGGTTAGCTCTAAATATGGTAAGGTTTTCTTTTACTATAGCTATCGCTTAAAGAGCTCTTTTAAAAGATTCTTTTCTACAAGACGAGGGGGAAATGATTTATGCGCACTTGCTTTAGAAAAACTATTTGACTGGATTTTTTGCTCTATAGCAACATCAGCGGGTGATTTTCCGTATTCCACCATCTTCATTACGCCGAACAGCGTAGCAATAATGCTGATTAGGAAACACATGCCGCTGCATGTCATGTACCATACCAGCAGCATGTCCATAGGGTGCCACACAATCAATAAACCACATATATTCTCCGCCTTGCCAATCCGCATCGGACAAAAGCTCTCCCTTTTCAAGCATAGATTGATGATTTTTCTCATCTAAAAAAGCCCAAGTGATAAAGGCGCAAAATTCTCCACGTTCATTTTTATAGAGTTTATATTGCCCAGTCTGTAAAGCTGGTCCTAAATTTCGATCTATATCCCAGATTCGCCAGCGGCGGTATAAGGGAGATGTAAGCATTAAAACAACCATAGCTCCTAACGCTGTAAGAGGATCTATGAGTGAAGGTGATGAATTTTCATTTACAGACATTATCTTTCCTTTAGAGATTGTTCTAAAATTTTGGTGATAGGTTCAAAGAAATAAGAAATGAGACGCCGTTTTGAGGTAATGACATCCGTTGTCACAGTCATGCCAGGGATAAATTTAAGTTGTTTGTTATTCAAAGTGATATGATCTTGGTCAATTTTGATTAAAACAGCGTAGACACCATTATTAATTTCTTTATCATAGCGCGCTGTAGCGCCTACATTAACGACTGTACCGTGGATAACACCGAAACGTTCAGGTGGAAAGGCAGAAAACTTGATGTAAGCACGTTGGCCCTTTTCTAAAAAACCAATATCTCGATTATCAAAAAACGCTTCAACAATGAGACCGTCCGCACCAGGGACAATGCGCATGAGCGTTTTACCAGCCTCTACAAAGCCACCCAAAGTATGGATACTTAAATCATCGATACGTCCATCAACAGGTGCATAAAGTGATAAGTGGTCAAGATGGTATTGAGTGCTATCAAGTTTTGCTTTTAATCCTTGAAGATTCAGTTCTGTTTCACGCGAAAGTTGCCGATAGCGGGCGATTTCATCGGAAATGAGACTTTGCCTTTGTTGGCGGAGGGTGTTTATTTCGGCGGCATTTTCTTCCAAACGCCTTTGATTGGTTAAAATTTCATGCTCGACATTTTTAAAGTCATGTAAACGCTCTAAATAAACCGCTTGGCTAATGACTTTTGTTTCCATTAGGCTTTTTGCAGCTTTTAATTTTCCTTGGCTTAATTGACGATCATCTTCCAACCTATCTAATTGCGCATGTTGTGTTGAACCGCTGCGCTCGACGCGGTCCGCTTGTGCTTTTAGCGCTCTTAATTTATCTTGGAGAGATTGAAGGGTAGCGCTAATGAGTTTTTCCCCTTCTATTCTTGCAGTCGTGTTGCCAGAAGGAGGAGCTGGCAGATAGGCAAGCCCTTTGGCTACAAAATCTTTATCCAAAGGATCACTTTCATGCAAAGCTGTTAAAATAGCTGTTGCGATTTGTGCTTGAAGGGTTTGTTGCGCGATATCTGCTTGAACACGTGCGCATTCATTGAGGGCTTCACGGGGATCTAATTGAATAAGGAGATCGCCTTGATGAACAAATTGCCCTTCTTTTACAAGAATTTTCTCAATGCGTCCTGTATTTTGCGCTTGGACCAGCTGAACGTAAGCGGTGGGAATAACACTTCCTTGCCCCCGTGCAACAATCTCTGTTTTTGCGATAAAGCTGCCGATCACAATAAAGAGAAATAAGGTGACTAAAACAGCAACCACCATATGAAGCGTTGGTGACAAAGGGCGCAAATAGGGAGCTTTATCTGCCATTTTTTGCCTCCAAATCAGTAAAGTTTAAGACGGTTGCATGCTGAGGGAAGAGGTCACTTTTGTGGGTAATAACAAGAACAATACGATCTTGCGAAAGTTTATATAAATGCTCAACAATTTGTGCACTGACAGCGTCATCCAATGCGGAAGTAGGTTCATCCAAAATAAGCAGGCTTGGGTTTATCAGAAAGAAACAAGCCAAAGCCAAGCGTTGGCGCTGACCACCTGATAAAAAACCACCTTGCTCTCCTACTTGAGTATTGAGTCCTAGAGGCAACTGAGCAATCAAATCATGGCAAGCACTAACATATAGTGCAGCATCGATTTCATCTTTAGTGGCATCTGGTTTAGCAAGAAGCATATTCTCAAGAATAGTTCCGGAAAAAAGGCAAGGATTTTGAGGAAAATACGCGATTGTTTTACGCACGCTACGGACATCAAAATTCTGTAAAGGTTGGGCGTTAATCAATATCTTTCCGCTTGTTGGGGGGGAGAGACCACAAAGGAGCTTCGCCAAGGTTGTTTTTCCGCACCCTGAAGGACCAAGTAACATAATTGGTTGCCCAGGTTGTAAACAGACATTAAGATGATTGATAATGGACTTATCTCCATAAGAAAAACAGAGATCGTTGGCTTCAAGATGAGGAGGAGCGCTGAGTTGAAGAGACGGCTTTTCTTCTTCCCATTCTGAAGGGGAGTTAAGAATATCGCCCAAACGAAGACGAGAGATTTTCAAATGCTGCCATTCTTCCCATAGGGATGCAAGGCTTAAGATAGGACCAGAAACATTTCCAGCGAGGAGATGAAAGGCAATAAGTTGTCCTAGTGTAATCTGGTTTTGAAGAACTGCCTGAGCACCAAAAAAGATAATAAAAATAGTGAAAAGATCACCAAAAATATGGCTCATGGCTCCATTGAGAAGATGCAATTTACTGGTCGTAAGGCTTTGATCTAAACTAGGGGCTAAAGTTTCTTGCATGCGTATTGTATGAGCTAGCTCCTTTACATGCGCTTTTATGGCTTCAAGATTGGTAAAACTTTCAATGAGGCGCGATTGATGGGCGGCTTGCAGAGTGAAAGCACGGCGTAATTGGCGGCGTAAGAAGGGACCGACTAGCGCTAAAGAACCCATTTGTAAAGGTAAAACAATAAGGACAATAAAGGTCAGTTTTGGACTAATGGAAAAGAGTGCAGCAAGATAAATGATTGCGAACAGAACATTTAGCACAGTTGTGGCGATGGTTCCTGTTAGAAACCCGCGAATTGTATCAATCTCTCCGATTCGCGTGAACAGTTCCCCCACTTGCCAAGTGCGTAAAATAGGCAAGGAAAGGCTTAACACATGGGTGTAAATGCGCCGTCCAAATTCTAGTGTAAGCCGATTGGCTAAATAAGCTCCTAAGTAGCCTGATAGAGTGCTAAGAGCCGTGCTAAACAGCATGATAGCAACCATCAAGACAACGATAGCATAGAGACTTTCAATACGCTGAAAAGGGAGAATACGGTCGATAATCGCTTGAAAAATAAAAGGATTCACCAAGCCCAGCAAACGCAAAACAACAGCAACGCAACTAAGTTCGATGACATAATAGATATATTTCTTTGTTGTTCTTGTAAACCAAGAGAACGATACTAGTTTTTCTTGTGAATGACTCATTTGAATTTATGATTTTGTTTAAGAGAAAGAGCGATGGATGTCGCATATTTAAACAGTATTGTAAATAGTATTATATTTATACAAAATATACATTTTGTAGATTATAATATAAATATAATGTATTTATTATTTATAAAGTATTTTTATTGTTATTTATACAAATTATGTTTGACTTATTATAAAATGAACAATAATGAAATTCCAGCTGCATCATTATGATACAGTTATTTTTAACAATAATTAAAGAGGTTTTATATGTTTCGTCCATTTGGTTCTAGTTTTTCTAATGGTTGGTCTCATGTTTCTAATACGTGGTCAAATATTTCATCAATGAATTTTTCAAGCAGTGGATCACGACCTGGGTGTACTGTTGGAGATTATCTCTCTGCAGGATTTTCAATGGGACATAGGGGACATGATATGGGAGTGGTAATTGGTGGAGTTATGGGGGGGTAACTGGAGGACCAATAGGCGCTGCGGAAGGTTTATGGTTAGGAGGAAGAGTTGGCTCTGGAGTAGGATTTGCCACAGGTATAGGAAATACAGCCTATCGATGTTATCGCTAATATAAAAATCAGCAGATATTTCTAAAATGAACAAGCTTGTAGGCATAATTATGTGTCTACAAACTTGACAGGAAGGTTTAGGTGCATAATTTTACAAAATTATATATTTAATTTGGATTTTTTTTATGAATGATCTTATTCGTATTATTGTAGAATTATTATTTTCTATAGGTGCTTTATTTATATTTTTCTATACATTGTTTTCATATTATAAATCTAAAGGTTATAGTAAAAAAGAAATTTGGAAAAAAATTTTGTTAAGAATATTTTTGTTCGTTATATTATTTTCTATAACATTTTTTATTTATATACGTTATTTCTATGAACAATGATTATTCATTATTAATTTATAATTATAGATTAATTTGGAAATTTTATTTTTTATATTATTTTACTTTATTAACTTTTGTATGATATAATATATGTTAATGTTTATTGTTTTTATATATATTTAATTTCGATTTTTTTTATGAGTGATATTATTAGTATTATTGCAGAATTATTATATTCTACATGTGCTTTCTTTATATTTTTCTATGCAATGTTTTTACGGTATAAATTTAAATGTTATAGTAACAAGGAAATTGTGAAAAAAATGTTGTTAAGCACATTTTTGTTCATTATATTTGTTATATTACTTTCTATAACAGTTTTTATTTGTATACGTTATTTATATGAAAAATGATTATTTATTATCTTTATATAATAATGTTTTTGATATTTTATTTTCAATATTTGTTTTTATATTTTCATTAATTTATAGATACAGTGGTGACAGTTGGAAAAATAGTATAAAGGAAGCAATTAAGACATTTAGTGGGTTCTTTTTGTTATTTTGGGCGTTTTGTTTTATTTATGTTGCGTTTAAATATATTAGATATTAGTATTTATATTTAAATTATGTTTGATAAAAAATTATTTTCATTTAAATAAGTTTCTATTATTTGTAATAATATATATTTTTTTTATTATTATGAAATTTCTTTATAAAATTGAAATAATCATTTATTGTAAAATACAGATTAATTTATGTGTATTTTATTGTTAATTTTTTCTGTAACTATATTACATATGCATCATATTTTATGATAAATGTATTTCATCTTTCTTGATGAGGGTGTATTTTTCTATTTTCATTGGAAAAATGCGCCTGTAAGAAATGCTTAATTTCCTTATTAGATAAGTCTTCTTTCCTACTTTTATGATGAGATTTCTGAGCATAAAAAATATATGTAAAATCAATTATAGTATTTAAGTTTAGAATTTGAATTCAAATATTTTATCTATATGTCACGCGCTAAAAAGAGGCTATAAGTTGCTTTTGGGTGTTTAAAGAACTTGTCAGTAATGCTTATGGCCGTCGAGAGACGATAAATGTTTTGTGCGTTTCTGCACGTCTCAAAATTTATTTTTGAAATAAGCTAATTTAGTAAATGTAACTTACTATACTTCTAACCTCTACTCATTATCTTCAGAAAGAGGAAGTGAGGCGATTTCTGTATCAAGTGCATCCATAAAATCGATAATAAAAGCAGCATTTGTCCCCAAATCTCTTGGCAAATAACGAGAAGCAGAACGCATATCAACAAAAGTTGTATCCCCTTCATCAGTTAAACGAATAACAATATCTAAAATAAAGCCAAGGTAAAAAGTTTTTGCTCTCGTTTCGATATAAATTTCATTTTCTTCGCCTTTGAATTCTCGTTGCGCTACAACAGGCCAATCATACGCAGCTAAAACATTAAGAACGGATTCGCGAATACGGTTAGGTGAGCCATCATAACGGCGCCCCGATATTTCTGGCCATTGTGACATCTGTATTGCTGCTTGTTCAGTCAAAACACTTTTGAGCGGTAAAGCATCGCTGGGACGTATTGTGCGAAAAAAAGCCGGCGGTTTTTGTGTATCGGTAGAAACGTCGTAAAGAGCCGGTAAGGTAAACCAAAGTCCCCAAAAGAGCATCAGTGGTGTAGCCGTTATTAATGAATAAATGATCCCTTTTAAAGCTTTCATTCCCCCTAGAGCACCATATAACCATAAACTATGAAGTGCTTTAATAGCCAGAAAAAGAGAAATAATTACACAGCCAGTAGAGATACCTATCAAAATTATGAAATCGGTTACGTTAATAACGGAAAAACGTTGTAAAATGACTGAAAATAATAAAATAAAGAACGACAATCCACCAAATCGAGGGGACCATACTGCTGCTCTTGAAACGAACCGAACATATCTCTTCTTCATGAAGTTTTTTCCCCTCAATTGTAAACTATAAGCCAAGTTTTTTCAGAGTGCCTATCGTACAAAAAGCTTCTGCTTATAAGAGAAAAATAAAGCACTTATTTTTGAGGTCAAGGATGCGTAATGTCTTATAAGTTTCCAGCGATTATTTTCGCACTTTATTGAAGGTAAACAGTATTTCTTCTATAGTTTATCATGTCATTGATGCGAATTTTATGGGAATGTTTGTAAATAAAAAAAATAAACTCAAATAACAAGTTTTACAATTGTTAGCAGCATATTTTTTTAGAGCTTTACTCTTGATTTTTCTCTTCTGATTGCGGGGAGTTTTTTCTGTCAGATAATGCGTATCAAATAGGATATGATGATGTGCAATAGAGATTTCATTATATATCAATAAAAAATTGAGGGATTTATAATCAGATAAATTTGAATATTCAATTAATAGAGAAAAAAGATAACCATTTTGATAGGCTTCATGTATTTTGTATAGAAAGTAAGGTGTTGTACAAATGAGAGGTTAGTCGGTTTTTATTCATAAAATATACGGCAGGTCGCAGATGAAAGGAAAGCTTCACTTTCTTTTTTCGCAAGGGAAGAAGGGACAAAAGTACGTAAAATAACAAACCCTTCATTCAAATTTTTAGCAACCAAAACTGAATTGGTATTTTTTTTAGGTTTTGATTTTTTGAGTTCTATGATTTGTATTGGTTTTCCAATGATAAGATCGAGTGTCGCATCAGGGGCTGTTCGGTCATTAAGGCTATAGAAAATAATTCCGTCGTGTGTGTAGGCTGCTAGTGACCAAAATTGTTGTGTTTTCACAGCTTTTAAATGAACAGGTCCATTTTCAAGGTTAAATCTACAGACTTTAAGAAGAAAGAGGGGATCAGCAGATTGTTGAATAGGATTATCGGGAGTAAAAGCAACAAATTGATAAGGGGCTCCGGATTTTTTAAGTGCTGTCCATATATTATCCTGTGCCCAATAGGGGATCAGAAAGAGAACGCAAATATGAACGATAATAGCGCCAATGATTGCAAGAAGTGCGGTATAAATAAATCTAGTCACAATTTATTTGTCCTGATGGGATTTGTTCTATTGATGGCATTGTAAGCGTTTGTAATGCCGTTGCTGAGATGATTTGGGTATCGTATAAAGTAAGAATAAGCCCGAATTCTTTTTGACTAACTGTTGCAAGCCAATTGCCGGTTTGCGGTGTGGGTGAAATATTAATGCGCAATGAGCCATCATGCTCATAGATAATATTGTCAGTGTAGAGTTCAAAAGGTATTTCTTTGGATGAAGTATAGGGTTTAAGGGACTTGTCAGCTGTATAAAGGGTAAAAAGACGGGTTTCAGGGATGGTGCCTTTGAGCAAATAATGACAGTGATGATGAAGTGGACGCCCTTGGTTATCTTGCCAAATCTGGAATTGAATACCTTCAGTTCGTCCGAGTGAAACAATGCCTTGTTTAGCGGTGCGGGCGCGGTTATAAGGATCCATATTGGCTGTTCCCATTTGTGGATAAGCACTCCATTTTCCAATTCTAAAGCGTCCAAAATGAGGAAAGGAATTGAGCACATAATCGACACTCAGTTTTCCACATAAAATGGAAAAAGCGAAGATAAAAAAGAAAATGGTGATATTAAAAAACATCAGTGAATATCTTGAATTCAAAATGTTGAATCTCCAGTTGTTTTCATTTTCAAAGAAATTGCAGATGTTTTTTTCAGATCTTTGTTAATCAATCGCACGATATTTAATGTTTCAGGAGAAAGTGTAGAAGGTATTGGAGGAGGAACTTCAGAATCTGCATGGGAGGAAAGTATTGGGGGCTGATAAGGAAGGAGAGAATCTTTAACACCATAGAGCTGTTTGAGCATGATATTTTGATGTGCAGCAAGCATGATGCGATGCCATATCATGGCAGGAACGCCACCCCCAAAAGCACGATTCATCGGTGAAAAGTTATCATTTCCCATCCATACGGCTCCCGTATAATTGCCTGTAAAGCCAACAAACCAAGCATCACGATAAGATTGTGATGTTCCAGTTTTCCCTGCGACGAGAGTCATGGGCAGAGCAGCACGCTTACCAGATCCTCGTGTCGTGACACCCACCATCATTTGGTTCATATAAGCTGTTGATTGTTCACTCAGAACTCGGTGTAACTTATTTCTGTTATGTTCGAAATCCCATACCACATGCCCATCGATTGTTCTGATTTGCGTGAACCCATGACGATTACCAGCTATTCCTCCATTGGCAAAGACATTAAAGCCAGTTGCTTGATCCATGGGGGTCATATTGGAAGTGCCAAGAATCATTGTTTTGTGTGATAAAATATGCGCGTTAATTCCCATATTCTTGATGAGATCTATGATGGGTTGGGTATCACGGTTAAGATATTGATAGGTGAGATACACAGGGACTGTATTAATGGAAAAAGCTAAAGCTGTTGCTAAATCAATTTTCCCCAAATAACGACCAGAATTATTTTTGGGTGTCCAACCTCCCCAATTGATAGGAGCATCTAAAACGATTGTCGAGGGAGACAGTCCGTGTTCCAGTGCGGTTGCGTAAACATAAGGTTTGAATGAAGAACCAGTTTGCCGTCCGCCTTGTGTCGCTCTGTTAAATTGGCTCTTTTTATAATCTAGTCCTCCAACAATTGCGCATACGGCACCGTTATTATCGAGTATAACGGTGGCAGCTTGGGTTACGCGATATTGTTGACCATATTGATGTAAATGATATGCGATTGATTCTTCTGCTGCTTTTTGAATATTCGGATCAAGGGTTGTTTGAATAATTAAACTATGGCTTGGAAGTTGATTACGCATTTTTTTGACTTCCTCGAATGCCCAATCAAGAAAATAATCTGGCTGATTATTTTCTATTTGGGGAAGTGCCTTAGCAGGGTGGCGATGCGCATTGATAATTTGGCTCTTCGTCATAAAGCCACTATTAACAAGATTAGAAAGGACGACATTGGCACGTGTTTGAGCAGCAAAGAGATGACTATGAGGAGCATATTTTGTTGGAGCTTTAAAGAGTCCTGCTAACATAGCAGATTCACTTAAAGATATATGGCGTATGTTTTTTCCAAAATAAAATTTTGCCGCTGCGGCAATACCAAAATTGTTTCCTCCCATATAGGCTCGGTCAAGATAAAGTTGTAAAATCTGCTTTTTGCTAAAATTTGCTTCTAGCCAAAGAGCAAGATAAGCTTCTTTGATTTTACGTGTTATGGTTCTTTCGTTTGTTAAAAATAAATTTTTAGCCAATTGTTGTGTGAGAGTTGAACCACCTTGCACCACGCCTTTAGCTTGCATATTTTGTGAAATTGCCCGTGTAAGTCCTTGAAAATCAATACCCCAATGATCAAAAAAACGACGGTCTTCTGTAGCGAGAACCGCTTTAATGACAGTGTCAGGCATTTCTTCAACGGGGACAGAGATTGCCGGCAGTGCACCACGGTGCCCAATGGAATTTCCATAGCGATCTAGAAAAAGAATGGAAAAGTTTTTAGGAGAAGACCAATCTGTTTTGGTCAGTTCAAAAACAGAAATGCCCAAAATGGTAAAAAGAGTAAATCCCATCAACCCTAATGTTAGTATTTCATCGAGAACTTCAACGATAAAACGTTTCCATCCTTGAAGATGAAAATTTTGTGAGACGATTTTTGCCTTTTTCCAGAAAAAACTGTTAGCAGAATGAATGTGATACAGCGCTGTGTCTAATCGTGCGTCTAATTCAATGAGAGCAGGACTATGAAATGGCTTACGGTGTTGCCCTTTCTTTTTTTTAAAAAAATCAAACATTTAAAGAGAGCCTATGGCAAAGCAATACAACCAAACAAATCTACCATAATTATATGGAGTAGAAGTATTTTTTTTCTATAGTTCTAACAGAGAAAGAATTTGTTTTAGAATTATGCATTTTTTGTAAGATAGTATATTAATATTTTATTATTTTATTGAATAATTTTTATTCTCATTATTAAAAATATTTTTTTGATTTTTTAAAAATTTGGAGTAATGTTAATATGTTACTTCTGTAAGATAGAGGATAAATTGTTTTCATTTGTAATTTTTTAATCGACTAAAAAAAACCATTATTTCTTTTATCCTTTATCAAGGAAGAGAAGAGATGGGTTATTGAAGTATTTATGATGAAAAAAAAAATCTTGTTCGTAATAATAGCAGCTTTTTTAGGAGCAGATTCTGTTCGAGCTTCTGGGTGTGCTGAAGTAGGTAAGAAGGCTGCCGCGCAAGAGAGCGGGGTTCTCGTCCGTTCAAAACCGGTTGTTCAGGAGGGAAAGGACATGTGTGCAATTGTGGTTGTTGTACCAGCCCGTAATGGTGAAAAGTTACGTCGTGTTGAGTTTTTTGTTCCTGCTGATTAGTCTTTAGCAGATGGTGTTGTGATGCGTATCTTAATCGTTGAAGATGATCGGAATCTTCACCATCAATTAGCAGAAGCTGTAAGACGTGCAGGATATGTTTCCGATAGTGCCTTCGATGGTGAAGAGGCTTATTTTTTAGGTAGCACAGAGTCTTACGACGCGGTGATACTTGATATAGGTTTACCGCAGATTGATGGTATTAGTGTTGTTGAAAAGTGGCGTCAAGAAGGGCTCTCCATGCCTGTTTTAATGCTAACAGCGCGAGACCGTTGGTCTGATAAGGTGCACGGTATTGATGCTGGAGCTGACGATTATGTTGTGAAGCCATTTCATTTGGAGGAAGTGATGGCGCGCTTGCGAGCATTAATTCGTCGCACTACGGGACATGCGACAAGTGCATTATGTTGCGGAAATGTTTTGTTGGATACAAAGACGTCTCGTGTTTTTGTGGATGGTCAATTGATTAAACTAACATCTTATGAATTCAGACTGCTTTCGTATCTCATGCATCATTGTGACAGGGTCATTTCAAGAACAGAGCTTACTGAACATCTTTATGATCAGGATTTTGATAAGGACTCGAATACAGTGGAAGTCTTTGTAGGTCGGTTACGGAAAAAGCTTGGAGTGGATTTGATTGAAACTATTCGAGGAATGGGATATCGCGTGAGAACGCGAGGTGATTAATGAATGTTTTTGAAGAGAATAATTGGTATAGGAGGTTCTTTTTTGTAATTACTCGATCTCTCAGTTTACGTGTTATGATCTTATCAACATTATGGGTTGTTATTTCTATTTTATCGATTTCTGCAGTAAGTATTTTATTTTATAAGCGTTCAACTGAACAAAGTCTAGAGCGTATCCTTTCTGCTCAACTCTACAGTCTTATTGCAACAGTGACGGTGTCATCAGAAGGTACTTTAAGAGGAGGGGCTGGGATTGATGATATTCGTTATTCTGATCCAACAACAGGATGGTATTGGGAAGTTGTTGCGATATCCCATAATTTAAAAGGAAGATTGACATCCCCCTCATTGGGAACAGGCGAGATATTTACACCAAGTGATGTTGATATACCTTTTAACAATAAATTCTTTCGCTCTTATCGGATAACGGGGAACAATGGTCAAAAGCTACAAGTGATTGAGAGTGATGTTGTTCTTGATAATAAAAATCATATTGCACGTTTTCGGCTTGTTGGGAATATCGATGAAGCTCATGCCCAGGTAAAGGAATTTAAGCGAACTTTGCAAATTTTTCTTTGGAGTTTCGGTATCGGGAGTGTTCTTATTAATATTGCTATTATTTTCTTTAGTTTTCAACCGTTGAAGCTTATTCGACGTGCATTGAATGATATTCGCGAAGGAAGAGTTCATTATGTGAATACGGATTTAGTAAGCGAAGTGATGCCGCTTGTACAAGAGATGAATGCTCTCATTAATAATAATCAGCGTATTATTGAGCGATTTCGCACACAGGTTGGTAATCTCGCGCATTCATTGAAGACGCCTCTATCCGTGATTATGAATGAGACAGATAAGATGCGCGGAGAAAAGGCTAGTTTGTTGAGAGAGCAAACGCAAATAATGCAAGCTCAAATCAATCATTATCTTCAGCGTGCGCGGATTGCAGCACAATGCGATAGTGTTGTCTATCATACGTCTGTTCGCAGTGTGCTTGAACGCTTGGTGCGGGTTATGAAAAAGCTTAATCCTGAAAAACAAATTCAATTTATTATGGATGTTGATGATATTGTTTTTTCTGGAGAGAAGGAAGATTTAGAAGAAATTATAGGGAATCTGATTGAAAATGCTACTCAGTGGTCTCGCGCAAAGGTTTTGATCTCTTGTTGTTTAGAAGAAAATGCTGAAGAAACAGAATATTTTAGTATCTTTGTAGAAGATGATGGTCCTGGTTTAACAGAAGACAAAATTGATGAAGCATTAAAAAGAGGGCGGCGGTTTAATGAAAGTAAACTAGGGTCAGGCTTAGGGTTAGCAATTGTTTCAGATATGGTCAGTGAATATGGTGGCAATCTCTTTTTATCACGTTCTGATTTGGGTGGATTGTATGCAAAAGTTTTATTACCTAAGATGGGAGAATAACATATTTTCTCCTTAAGCAAGAAATGTCTATAAAGTTTGTAAAGCAGTATTTTCAGACAACACATCAACAGAGTAGGGAAACATTGTTTTTAGTTTCTTTGTTTAATTGATGTATATAATAGATTTTATAATATTCTCCATGAAAAAATGAATTTTAATTAATTTACATCACTTTTCTCATGAAGAGGATAAAATGTAAGCGAGTTATTCTCTGTTCGTATTGGAAAAAACGATATGCTCTTATTAATTTTTGCAGCATTTTTTCTGATTTTTCTGGCAAGTGTTCTTTTTCTTTCACTACGTTTTGACGATGAGATAAAAAAAGAATGGAAAGTTCAAACCGTGGATGGTTATAGAAGCCATAAGCGTATGATTGAGTTTAACAAGCTTTATATGCATTATAAAAAAAGAAATATTCTTAAGGCTTTAAGTATCTTGTTTGTTCTCCTTATGACATGGAATATTTATGGGCTGACAGGCAATCCAGAAGTGAAAAGTTATTTTTTTAGCGAATTAATGGATAAGGATCCGCAAACTCTTAGTAAGCAAGAAAAGCTTATTCGTTTACAAGTGCTTTTTTTCCGTGCACCTCATGATGGCAAGCTAGCAGATGCGTTAGCGGTAGGGTATCTCGAAGAAAGCCTTTTTCAAGAAGCAGTGAATACTTATTTAGATGCACTTCGTTTGAATGGAGAAACAGCTCCAAGGCTTGTAGGATACGGTTTAGCATTGGTTGGTTATGAAGGGGGAGTGATAACGCAAGAAGCGCAAAATGCTTTTCAAAAAGCAGCAGATTTAGCGCCAACAGATTTTTATCCACGTTTATTGTTAGCCGATGCATTGCATCAAGCAGGAAAAACTGCGCAGGCAGTGCAATTTTTACAAAGCTTTCTTGATACAATGCCTGAAAATTTTTCAGGACAATCACGTGTTAAAAAAATGATGATTCAGTTACGTGGTTTATCGAGTGAGCATACAAAGAAAAGAAATCTTGCACCTATGTAGAAGATGTGCAAAGCTCTTAAAAAATAAAATATTGATACTTAATTATAACGTATTTAAAATTTTTTCGCAGAGTGTCTATGAACAGTCAATCTTTAAAGAATTCTGCCTCATGGAAGGTTATTTTAGAACAGCGAAAAAAAAGGCGCTTACTGATCATATTATTATGTTGTTTGGTTATGACAATTGCAGCAAGTCTCATAGTGTATGCAATGCGTCATGCGGTCAGTTTTTTTAGAATGCCCTCTGAAATTACAAGAGAAGATATTTTAACGGAGCGCCCTTTGCGTTTGGGTGGCTTTGTTGAAAAGGGAACTGTTCAATATGTTGGAGAGAGAGGCGTTGTTTTTTTTGTAACGGATAACAAAAAACATGAAAAAGTAGTTTTCAATGGTGCCTTACCGGATCTTTTTCGTGAAGGTCAGGGGGTGATTGTAGAAGGGCATTTCGATAAACAGGGCTTTTTTATAGGGATGCGTATTTTAGCAAAACATGATGAAACTTATATGCCTAAAGAAACAGCTGATCGTTTGAAAAAATATTACATTATGGAGAAATAATTCGATTGTGCTTGTCGAACTGGGTCATATTTTTTTAGCTGCAGCATTTTCAGTAAGCTTATTAGGGGCATTTTTACCTGCTTTAGGTTTTTGGTGGAGAGAGCGTTTGTTAATGCAAACAGTTGTTCCTCTAACATATATTACTTTTACATTACTGCTTTTATCTTTTTTAGTGATAATTTATGCTTATGTCGTATCTGATTTTTCTGTTTTGAACGTTGTTGAGAATTCTCATTCAGAAAAACCGATGCTCTATAAAATTACAGGTGTTTGGGGTAACCACGAAGGCTCTATGTTGTTGTGGGTTTTAAGTCTTGCTTTTTTTAGTGCATTGATGGCTTTTTTTAGCCAACATTTGCCAGAAGATTTTAAGACGCTTATTTTAATTTGCCAAAGTTGGATTACAACTGCTTTTCTTTTATTTATTCTTTTTGTATCCAACCCATTTTTACGTGTGAATCCACCAGCATTGCAGGGAAATGGTCTCAATCCTCTTTTACAAGATATCGCATTAGCAATTCATCCACCGCTACTTTATTTAGGTTATGTCGGTTTTTCACTTTGTTTTTCTTTTGCCGTTGCGGCATTGATTATGGGACATGTTGATAGAATTTGGGCGCGTGGGATTCGTCCGTGGCTTTTACTTGCTTGGTGTTTTTTGACATTGGGTATTATGGTTGGCTCTTATTGGGCTTATTATGAGCTAGGATGGGGGGGCTATTGGTTTTGGGATCCTGTTGAAAATGTTTCGTTTATGCCTTGGCTTTCAGGAACGGCTCTTTTACATTCTGCTCTTGTTCTCGAAAAACGAGAAATATTGAAAAGTTGGACTCTGTTTTTAGCGCTGCTTACTTTTTCTCTTTCTCTGATGGGAACTTTTTTTGTGCGTTCTGGGCTTTTAGTTTCTGTTCATAGTTTTGCTGTTGATCCAGCACGCGGGCAAGCAATTCTTGCTCTTTTATTTTTTTTTACGGGAGCTGCTTTTCTTCTTTTTGCTTTGCGTACCCCTATTTTAAAAACAGAAAGATTTTTTCAACCAATTTCACGTGAAGGGTTTATTGTTTTAAATAACTTGTTACTGACAACAATAACAGCAACAGTATTGATTGGTACGCTTTATCCTTATTTTATTGAGATATTAACAGGGCAAAAAATTTCTGTAGGGGCTGCTTTTTTTAACCTTACCTGTGGACCGCTAATGGTTTTGCTGTTGTTGTTTGTTCCGTTTGGAACAATGATGGCATGGAAACGCGGTGATTTTCTTGCAGTTTTTGAACGGTTGTGGTTTGTTTTTGTATTGGTTGGTATCGTCTGTTTTATAATATTTTATGCGACATCTGTGCGTGATATTTTTGCAGTTTTAGGGATTGGGCTTTCAGCGTTTGTTTTTTTAGGCAGTTTAGCGGATCTATGGGGAAAGAGTGGATATGGCAAGAGAGCTTTTTCAGTACGCGTTAAGAGATTTCTTGGATTGCCATGGTCTACTTTTGGTGCAGCAATAGCACATATGGGATTAGGCGTTACATTATTTGGTATTGTTTGCGTGGCAAGTTTTGGGCAAGAACGTATTTTAATCATGAACGTAGGGGATAGGGTGACGATAGCGGATAAAACGCTTCATTTTGATGCAGTGTATGATGGTGTTGGTTCGAATTATTCGACAATGGAGTTTTATTTTAAAATATATGAAAATAAAAACATTGTAGGTCATGTAACAGCCTCAAAGCGATTTTATTCAAGCCAAAATACATCAACAACAGAAGTTGGTCTTAAAAATCATGGCTTATCACAGCTATATATTGTACCGGGACATATCGATAATCGGGGTCTCGTTGTGCACGTATGGTGGAAGCCTTATGTAATATGTATTTGGTTAGGGGCATTCATGATGGCTATGGGGGGATGTCTTTCTCTTTTGGGGTATTGGTTTCGCATTGGCATGTACAATAAGGTAGTGCTTGCTTTAAATTTTGGGAAAAGATATTGAGATGAAAAAAATTCTTTGGATTGTATTTTTTTTAATTGCAACGTTTCCTTTTCGATTAGCAATAGCAGTAGAGCCGGATGAGATTTTAAAGGATAAGATTCTTGAAGCGCGAGCACGCCATATTTCATCGCATTTACGTTGTCCGGTTTGTCAAAATCAATCAATTGATGATTCAGATGCTGCTTTAGCACGTGATTTACGGCTTTTAATTCGGGAAAGGCTAAAAATGGGCTATAGTAATCAGCAAATCACTGACTTTCTTGTTGAGCGATATGGTGAATTTATTCTCTTGAAACCACCATTGAATAAGATAACTTGGTTTTTATGGTTCTCGCCTTTGATCATTATTATCATTGGCGTAAGTATCATATTTTTCCATTTCAAACGAAATAATCATGCGTTATGTGAATGAAAAAGAACAGTCAAAAATGTCATTGCATTAAAAAAATGTTACATAAAAGAAAAAAATCAGATCATCTGCAATAAGCAGACAATCTTATTGTAATTATATTAGGGAATACTGAAACCTTACAAAACTTTAATAATTTAGACAGAAAACGGTAAGGTGTGGTATTTTATAAGTGATCGGAATTGGAATAAAGGTATGATTGAATAGGAGCATAGAATAAATGGTTAAAAAGGCTTTCTTTAAAACATTTGTCGCAGTGAGTTTTTCTGCGATATTGGAAAGTGGACTGTTTTTTAATGGATGTACATCAAGCTTGTGGATGACAAAGGCTCATGCAAGTTCTGTATTTACTTCGTTAATGCAACAACAGGGATTTGCCGATATTGTTGCTCAAGTGAAACCAGCCGTTGTAGCAGTACAAGTAAAGAGTAATAAAAAGAAAGAAGATAGGTTCTTTAGCAACTTTTTTAGTGGTCCAGGACTTGATCAATTACCAGATCAGCATCCTTTAAAAAGATTTTTTAAAGAGTTTTATGATTTTGATAAACCTAAAAATAAATTTCCGCACCAATCGCAGAGACTCCGTCCTGTTGCTTTTGGATCGGGTTTTTTTATTTCATCTGATGGTTACATTGTGACCAATGATCATGTGATTTCTGATGGAACAAGTTATACTGTTGTTCTTGATGATGGTACAGAATTGAATGCAAAGCTCATTGGGAAAGATCCCAAAACCGACCTTGCCGTACTAAAAGTGAATGATAAAAGAAAATTTTCTTATGTTGATTTTGGTGATGATTCAAAGCTTCGTGTTGGGGATTGGGTTGTTGCCATTGGGAATCCATTTGGTCTTGGTGGAACTGTGACAGCAGGTATTGTTTCTGCACGTGGACGTGATATTGGCACTGGTGTATACGATGATTTTATTCAGATTGATGCTGCTGTTAATAGAGGAAACTCTGGTGGTCCAACGTTTGATCTTAATGGAAAGGTTGTTGGGGTTAATACAGCAATTTTTTCTCCTTCTGGAGGAAATGTTGGGATTGCTTTTGCTATTCCAGCAGCGACTGTAAAACAGGTTGTACAACAACTTATTGAAAAAGGTTCAGTTCAACGTGGTTGGTTAGGTGTTCAGATTCAGCCGGTAACAAAGGAGATTTCCGATTCAATAGGATTGAAAGAAGCCAAAGGTGCTTTGGTTACTGATCCGTTAAAAGGACCGGCAGAAAAAGCTGGTATTAAAGCGGGTGATGTAATTATTTCAGTGAATAATGAAAAAGTTGCTGATGCGCGTGAGTTGGCGAAACGTATTGCAAATATTAAACCAGGAGAAATGGTAACCATAGGGATTTGGAGATCAGGTAAGGAGGAGAGTATAAAGGTTAAACTCGCTTCAATGTCTGAAGATGAAAGTAAGAAAGAGACTTCAAAATATTCAAATGGACATAGTGATTTAGATGAAACATTGGAAAATTATGGTTTGATTGTTATGCCTTCTGATGATGGTGTAGGGGTTGTCGTAACGGATGTCGATACCGATTCAGATGCTGCAGATAAAGGGATACGCCCTGGTGATATCATTGTGACAGTAAATAATAAACCGGTTAAACGAGTCTCTGATATTATTAACACAATCAAAAATGCTCAGCAGTTAGGACGAAAGGCTATACTCTTACAAGTGCGAACAAATGATCAAAATCGTTTTGTTGCTCTTCCAATTTTCAAAAAATAAGGCTTTAGTTGTAGAACAAATGTTTATTAAATATTTGTCCTACAACATAATAAAATAATGGAGATACGTTTTATGAAGATACTCGTTATTGAAGATGATCATGAGACGGGGCATTATCTCGAAAAAGCATTTTTGGAAGTAGGGCATTCTGTTGATGTTGCTTATGATGGGGATACGGGATATGCTTTAGCAACCACGGAAAATTATGACGTTATGGTTGTTGACCGAATGCTTTTGCATCGTGATGGTCTTTCTATTATTGCTGAATTGCGCGCTAAAGGCAATGAAACACCGGTTCTTATTCTGTCTGCTTTAGGGCAAGTTAATGATCGTGTAACGGGGCTGCGTGCAGGGGGAGATGATTATTTGACAAAGCCTTATGCTTTTTCTGAACTTCTTGCGCGTGTTGAAGTTTTACAACGGCGGAAAAATCCTAAAGAAGCAGAAACTGTTTACTGTGTAGGTAATCTTGAGCTTGATCGGTTAGCACATACGGTAAAACGAGGTGATAGAAACATTCTATTGCAACCACGAGAGTTTCGTTTACTTGAATATTTGATGCGTTATGCGGGGCAGGTTGTTACACGCACTATGCTTTTGGAAAACGTTTGGAATTACCATTTTGATCCACAAACGAATGTCATTGATGTCCATATCTCTCGTTTGAGAGCCAAAATTGAAAAAGATTTTGATGTTCCCCTTCTCCATACAGTGCGTGGAGCTGGATATATGCTGAAAGTACCAGATAACAAAGCATGAATCGTTTGATTAATATAATGCGCACGACGGCGCTAAGGCTTTCAGCACTTTACATTTTATTGTTTGGATTGGTGGCAACAGGACTTTCTATTTATATGACGGCATTTTCTGCTTCATTGTTAACAGAGCAAACTGAACAGGCTTTACATGAAGAATTAAAGTATATTGAAAATGCTTATAATTATGGGGGATTATCCTTATTAATGCGCACTATTGATTATCGTTCAAGACAACCAGGAGCATTTCTTTATCTTGTTACAGATTCTATGGGGCGTATTTTAGCAGGAAATGTAGCACGTATTGAATTAGGTCTTTTGAATCAGAGTGGTTTTATTTCTACCTCTTTTTTGTATTCCCGTTTTGGAGAACATGGCAAAACAAGTGAACATCGCGCTTTGGCGGTTATTGTTGATTTGCCTAATGCTATGAAGATTCTTATAGGACGTGATTTGGATGAGCCAGAACGTTTTGCTGTTGTTATTCGCAAAGCTGTGATCATTGCACTTGCTGCAATGGTTGGAGGCGCTTTACTCATATGGTTTTTTGTTGGCAGGAGAGCTTTACAAAGGATTGATCATGTAACGGCTGCATCACAGCGCTTGATGGATGGTGATTTCAGTGGGCGTTTACCTGTTTCTGGAGTAGGGGATGAGTTTGATCGATTGTCAACCAATCTTAATGTTATGTTAGACCGCATTGAAGAGTTAAATATTGGTTTACGTCAAGTATCAGATAATATTGCTCATGATCTGAAAACGCCGTTAACGCGTCTTAGAAATCGCGCTGAAGAGGCACTTTCAGGAAATAAGACAAAGCTTGAATATCGTCAGGTCCTTGATAGGGTTATTACAGAGTCAGATCAACTTATTTGTACGTTCAATGCGATTTTAATGATTTCACGTATTGAGGCCAGCAGTGCAATTGAACATCTTGAAATGATGAATATGAAACTGATCATTGAGGATGCTGTTGAGCTTTACGAACCTTTTGCTGAGGAGTCAGGTGTTTTACTTCAGTTGGGAGATATATTTGATAAAGAGCTAAAATTGAATCGTGAGCTTGTTGCACAATCAATTTTTAATCTTATAGATAATGCAATTAAATATGCGCCTAAAGGTGGAAGGCAAGCGAAGGTTTGCTTATCAATGGAATATCGTGATGCACATTTATTAGTTGTTGTGAGCGATAATGGACCAGGAATAGCAGAGGATAAACGTGAAAAAGTGACAGAACGATTTGTTCGTCTTGAAGAAAGCCGCACACAACCTGGGTTTGGGATTGGTTTAAGTATAGCAAAAGCGGTTATGAAGCTTCACGGGGGTGAATTGTTACTTGAAAATGCAAATCCAGGGCTTAGGGCTATTTTGTTATTTCCTTAAAGATATTTTTCTTCACTTTTCTCTTTTCATACGTAACAACTATTTTAAAAGTATAAAGCAATAGAAAGGAAAGAAAAATGCTTTTCAAGGGAGCGCAGACGAAACAAGCTTTTTTTAAAACACAGCTTCTCTCTTTATGTCCTCTCGATAAAAGTGGTTCCCAATGGTTAAAAGACATGGAAGAACAAGCAAGGAAAGAAGGTTTAGAATCGCTTGTTTCCATCATTTCAGAGAGTGGAACGCAGATTGATTTTATCAGTTCGGTTATGACCTTATCTCCTTTTTTGCGTGAGGTTTTAATTGCCAACCCATCATATCTTAGTGCTTTATTAAATGTTGATATAGAAACAAGGCTGAGCGAAATTATAGATGATATTACAGCTATTGATAAGGATGAAGCTATAAATGAAACTTCATTGATGGCTGCTTTAAGGCGCAAAAAACGAGAAGCGCATGTTCTTATTGCTTTAGCTGATTTGGGTGGTGTTTTTACTTACGAAGTTTCATGTGCTTGGTTGACACGTTTGGGCGAAGCAGCATTAAGTGTAGCACTACGTTTTCTATTAAGAGAAGCGCATGATCATGGTAAGATCAATTTATTAAGCCGTGAGAATCCAGAAAAAGACTGTGGTTTAATTATTTTAGGGATGGGAAAGTTAGGAGCAGGGGAACTTAATTATTCTTCTGATATTGATCTTATTGTTTTCATTGATGAAACATCACCTCATATTGGTAATCTTTCTGAAAGTGTTGACATATTTTCTAAAATGGTACGCCGATTAATCCGTATCATTCAAGAACGCACTGCGGAAGGATATGTTTTTCGTCTTGATTTTCGTCTTCGTCCAGATCCAGGATCAACCCCTTTGGCCTTACCAGTAAGGACTGCATTGCGTTATTACGAAGGGCGTGGGCAAAATTGGGAACGAGCAGCCATGATTAAAGCACGTCCAGTTGCTGGTGATAAGAGGGCAGGTTTTAACTTTCTCAAAGAGCTTTTTCCCTATGTGTGGCGGAAATATTTAGATTACGCTGCTATTGCTGATATTCATTCGATCAAACGTCAAATTCATGCGCATAAAAATTATGGTCAAATTGCAGCTTATGGGCATAATATAAAGTTAGGTCGTGGTGGTATTCGTGAGATTGAGTTTTTTGTTCAGACACAGCAGCTCATTGCTGGTGGACGTTTTCCTCAATTACGTGGACGTCAGACAGTTGCAATGTTAGCAGAACTTCACACGCTTGGTTGGATCAGTGAGAAAACGAGAAATAGCCTTATAAAAAGTTATGCTATTCTTCGAAATGTAGAACATCGTATTCAAATGCTTTTCGATGAACAAACACATCTTCTTCCAAATGATACTGCTCAATTCACGAGTGTTGCCTATTTAATGGGTTATCAAGACAGTAACAGTTTTATCCGTGATTTATTAAAAACACTTCAGGTTGTTGAAAAACATTATGCTGCACTTTTTGAGAATGAGCAAGAACTTGGTTTAGAAATTGGTAATTTAGTTTTTACAGGTGAAGAAGATGATCCAGAGACATTAATAACGTTAAGCCGTTTAGGTTTCGAAAGAGCAAGTGATATTTGTCGTATTATGCGCACGCTCCATTTTGGTCGTTATAAAGCAACGCAATCAGCCGAAGCACGCGAGAGATTAACGGAATTAACACCAGCTCTTTTGAAAGCTTTTGGTGGGACAAAACGAGCTGATGAGGCGATGTTACGTTTTGATGGTTTTTTACAGGGCTTACCTTCAGGAATTCAGCTTTTTAGTCTTTTGCAGTCTAATCCTTCTCTTTTGGATATGCTTGTCCTTATTATGGGGGCTGCTCCACGTCTTGCAGAAATTATTGCACGCAGGTCCCATGTTTTTGATGGAATGTTAGATCCGAATATTCTTTCAGAATTACCGACCAAAACGTACTTAGAAAAACGGCTTGAATATTTTCTTGAAAATGTTCTTTCTTATGAGGAAATTCTTGACCATTTAAGGATTTTTGCAGATGAACAACGTTTTTTGATTGGTATTCGAATTTTAAACGGTACAATTACAGGAGAAAGAGCGGGCTTTGCTTTTACTGCGCTTGCTGATCTTATGATTACAAAAACATTTGCTACCGTTCAAGAGGAATTTTCTCGTCTTCATGGTCGTATTAAAGGGGGGCGTGTTGGCATATTGGGTATGGGGAAGCTTGGAAGTCGCGAATTAACAGCAGATTCCGATGTTGACCTCGTTTTGCTTTATGAACACGATAATGATGCAGAAATATCTGATGGAGAAAAGCCTCTTTATATCTCTCAATATTATACGCGTTTAGCACAGCGCCTCGTTTCTGCTTTATCCACTCTTACAAGCCAAGGTATTCTTTATGTCGTTGATTTAAGGTTACGGCCATTAGGCAATAAAGGACCTATTGCTGTTTCTTTTCCATTTTTTAAAAAGTATTATCGCCAAGAAGCATGGATATGGGAATATCTTGCTTTAACAAGGGCTCGAGGCATTGCAGGAGACCCTGATTTTTTACAAAAGCTAGAAAATGAAGTATGTGCAATTATTGCTATTTCTCGTGATAAGAAGGAAGTTGCAAAAGAAGTATGTGAAATGCGTGCCTTGATTGCAAAAGAAAAGCCGCCAAAAAATCAATGGGATTTAAAAACGATGTCTGGTGGCATTATGGATTTGGAGTTTATTGCTCAATTTTCTCTTATTACGCATGTCATTGAGTTTCAAATTGGAGCGACGACAGCGGATATTTTAGATCACTTACCAAACAGTTTTCTTAATCAGTCATGTATTGCTGATTTACATTATGCCTATCGTCTTTATACAAATTTGAGTCAAATTATACGGCTTTGCTTAAATGATTCTCTTGATCCCAATGATATGCCACCTGGATTAAGTGACCTTTTGTTGAATAGTGTTGGGGAACCTGATTTGCTTCGTGTTGAAAAATTAATTGCAGAAACTGGGCAATTGGTTTGTTCAGTTTTTACAAAAATCATGAAACATTAAAATAATTCTATAAGAATAAATAAAAATTATTAATTCCATTTTTATATATTAATTTTTTGTCTTTCATTTCATAGACGCTTGGGATGGTTAGAGTGAAGTTCTCTACTGGTTTTTCAAGTGTGATGAAAAAATTCTCCATTCTAGGTATCATTCTTTATACAAAAAGCGATGAGTGATTAATTTAGTGAATCATATTTTTTATGAGCGTTATCTCATTTTTTCAAAAAATTGACATTATAATTATTTATATTATTGAATATAATGATGATCAATATGAAGCTATAAAAGCTGCTATAGATTAATAGTTTCTGGAAATTATAAATAATATTTAAGCTTTATTTAAAACTAATTTTAATTTTTTAACTGTGTCATTTTTGCTATAGATTTTTTCAAAAAATTGTGAAACGATTTACCATTATTTATGTATCACATTAGCTTTTAGGGGAGCAATTATGATTACAAAGTATTTAGCCTCAACATCTCTATTTTCTTTAATTTCAATTTCTGTAGTACAGGCGTCGGATATCGTTATTCCTGAACAACCTGTTCCTGTTATTCCAGCGCCTGCTTTGTCTTGGACAGGATTTTATCTTGGAGGACAGATTGGTAACTTTTCAGGTAAAACAACTGCAAGTTATTTAAAACATGAGACAGGGATATGGAATCCAATTGGAAAGGAGAATTTACCTAAACTTTCTGGTTTTATCGGGGGAGTTTATGCGGGTTCCAATATTGATATCGATAATAGTTTTATTATAGGTATTGATACAGATATTATGTGGTCTGGTAAAAAGGATTCTAAAGATGTCAATCTACCAAAAAAAGGTCCAACTGAAGAAACACCAAAACCTATAGAAGAAACAAGTCTAACAAGAGATTTGCAGGAGAATGATTCAACAAGGCGTATTAAAGCTGTACGTCATACTTTAAAACAAAAATGGGCTGGTGCTACACGGGTGAGAGTTGGTTTTGCGATTGAGCGTATGATGCCTTATGTTTCCGGAGGGATTGCTTATACGCAGCTTCAGAATATTTTTGCGGCAGTAGCTGATAGCAAAAATGGAGAAGTTGATTTTTCTGATTGGTTGCATGATGAAAAAAAGACCATGATTGGTTATACCCTTGGAGGTGGTATTGATTTTGCAATGACTGATAATGTTATTGTGCGTGCAGAATATCGTTATTCAGATTTTGGCAAAAAGAAGTTCATACAGGATAAATTTGAAATGGGCTACAAAACAAATGATTTCCGCGTGGGTGTAGCTTATAAATTTTAATTTTTTGCAGAATAAAACACTTCAAAAGTCTCATTTTCGAATGAGGCTTTTATTTTTCAGGTATGTTCTAGTAAATATCCTTTACTCAAAAGAGCTACTATTTTATTCGAACAATACTTTGATTTATAAATATAAATTACTTTTTGTCATGTTAAGTGAGAGCCCCGAGTGTCATAAGATTTTCTCATTTTAAACCTATATTATATTGAACCAATCAAAGCCATGTCTTTTGCACGTCAAAAAGAGGGGGAGTCGTGAGATAAAAACATTAAAGAAAGAATAAAAATGCTTCTTATGAACTATCTTAAGTGCTAAAGGCTGTCGCTACATTAGGGGGTGGCAAAGTATGAGATTTGATACTAGCTTGCTTTTCCATAAACGTGAAGATGGTGTTGCTAAATGGACTTATCATTACATCATTCATAGGTGCCGTCGGGAAATGGGTTTTGGTGCTTTAAAAGATGCTTTTTAAAACAAACATGTGAATTGGCAAGCTAATGGCATTTTATTTTATTTGAAAGATCTCTCATACAATCAACTTTTCTGTTTTGCGGTATCGTAAAATATTTTATTTAATAACAAAAAGATCGCAAAAAAATTCTAAAGCACGTAAAATTACATCCGCAATGTAATTCAATAATAAAATAATTATAAAGAGTATTATAAAGTGATTTATAGGAAAAAATAGAGAGAAAATTAGGAATTTATTGAGACATAAAAAACATTATTACCTATGTCTGTTATCGAAATATAATCTACTATTTTTTATAACTTTTTTAATGTACGATAATAAATGTCGAGTGAAATAGTAATGGATCATTTCAAATCTATTTACGATAAATCAATCAACATCATTTGTTTATGAATCACAAGTAGGTTGGGTTATTGAAATTATATACTTTAGTTATTATTTGGCTTTTTTAGGCATTGATTTTCAGGTATAGATGCTGAATGAGCTTCTCTATTATTCTATAAAATATCATCATTGTAATAATATAAGGATTTTACGCATTAGATGCTTTTGGAGGAGTGTATGATGAAATTCAAAGCAGGGTTTATGTGTAGAGCTTTGTGAAGTAAATCACATGCGCAATTAGCAGCTGGAACCCGTGAGACAAGAATCCGGATTATTTATAAATCAGATGTGGTACAATTTTCGTTCTTTAGGGCGGGAAGGAAGAAAACCGATAAGTTTGTAAAAAGCTAGTCACATAAGTGGGGCAGCAGATGGAACTGTCTGAGAAAAATTGATCTATTGACAGAGAAGGTGAAACTTTGTCTTTTAAGGAGAAAAAGGGAAATAAGAATTATGATTTTCAAAGGAATATGAAATAAAAATATTTTCGTTTTTTGTTGTTTTGGCAACTATGAAGGTGTTTAAAGATTAATTGTTTCAGTACATGCAATCTCGTTTTGAGGATTGATAATGCTATAACGTTGTAATTGGCAATGCCATTGATTTTGTAAGCGTTCAATGGAAAATAAATTAAAGCCTGCGGGTGGTTTTTTATCACCAAAAGCTTGTGATGCGGAAGGAACACCAACAATAGGAATTTTTTTAATTGGTCCTTCAATGTAATTCAATGTGGGTAAATGAGTATGTCCGTGAAGAATAAGCTCACAACCGTGATATTTGATAACGTCTAGAAAACGTTTTATATCCCGTAGTTTTTTATGCCAAGACGTCGCCTTTGGAAAGGGGGGGTGGTGAATCATGACGACACGAAAAAGGTTGCGCTGTGCTGCTTCCTTTAAAAAGAGCGGTAAAGTTTGCGCTTGCATTTTACCAAAATAGCCAGAAGCTTGAAAAGGCAATGTCGCAATGGCTGAAGAAGCTGCTATGATGGCAACATCTTTGCGAATGCGCATATAAGGAAAGACGCTTTTTTGAGGGATGTCACCTGTAATCCAAGGTTTAAAAAGAGTGCATGCTTTTTGTAAAGCGCCGCGGACATAGGCATCGTGATTTCCAAATGTTAAAGAAATATCTTGAGGTTTTCCTAGGTTAAGTAGCCAACGATGAGCTTGTACAAATTCTTTATCGAGAGCAAGATTTACAAGATCACCAGAGATCACAAGGTGATCAGGTTTTTTTTTGTTCAAGGCATCTATTACAGTTTCTAGGACATCTGTTGCCATCTGACTCTTACGTTTTTTTTGCCAGTTCAGATAACCGGTAAGACGCTTCCCAGAAAGTTCAAAAAGGGAAGGTTGCGGGAGAGGGGAAAGATGTACATCCGATATATGGGCAAGATAAAACATAAAAGCTCGTAGAGGATTAAAAACGATTTAAAGAATAAACATAAGATAAGTTAGTGCTTAAAGGCAAGAAAGATTGTAAAATGAAAATTAGCTTGCAAAAAAGCACGTCTCAAGCGGAATGTTCCAAATAGAATATCCCTAATAAAATATCATTGTGTTGTAGATTCACATATTTGTAAAAAAACATTTCTCAATGCGTTTGAGCTAACTTCACGACGGTACTCGATATTATAATGGAAAGCTTCTGTGAACTATATAGGGCTTACTGTACACTACCATCTCTACGCTTATACAAGGAGCAAATAAAAAACATCATACTATTTTCCCCCAATTTTATGAAAATCCTTGCTTTGCTTTCAGAGGATTCATAAGAGGTATTTCACTCTTTTCTTCAATGGTTTCTATCCATACAGCATCTCTTCTAATAATACGCAAGAGAATGTTTTTATTGTTTTAATATGAGGACATTGGAAATAAGGAGAATTCCATTGTATTTTGAGTTATAAATCAATACGTTATATAATTATAAAAGACAAGTAAATACGTAAAAAGATAAGCTAAATTTAAAAACTATTATACGAAATCTCAGACTTTTTAACGGACTTCATAATACCACATGCTGCTCAACAGTAAAAGGCAAGCAAGCAGTGCAAAAAAACCAGAAAATACCGAAAAGTAAAAGGTATTGATTAAACGGGTTTCTGTTGCTTCTTTCAGAACAATTGAATGTGCTGGAGAAGAGGACGGACTTGTTTTTGATTGAATCAGCTTGAATGGAGGAAGATGAATGTTTTCTTTTCCCTCAGGGTGTAAACGTCCGATGTAGCCACCAGTGTGCTTAATAATGGGAGCTAGTTTTTCTTGTGTTGAAATCAAGTCAAACAACTCAAGATTATCGAGCATCCCTACAGAAGAAAGTATTGTTAAACCGCCATTTTTAATGGTAAAAATTCCTGTCTCATCAGTGGTCACAGTTGCAGTAAAAAGGCCTTCTTTCTCTTTGGTCAGAGTAATATTTTCTTTTTTTCCAGAGGGAAAGATTATTTCAGTGGGTTCTGGATGGTTTTTTAGAGTTTGGCGGCGAATTGTTAAATGATGATGGCTGCTGGTCGCACTTAATTTTTCTTCCTCAAGTTCTGGTTCTTTCATGAGCCAATGGGCAATACGACGATAAAGAGCAGCATAAGGACCACCGCCTTCGAAACCTCGTGCCCAAAGCCAACTTTCATCAGAAAGCAACATGCCTACACGTCCTTTATCAACATGCGAGAGAAGTAAAAGTGGTTGTTCATCGGCTCCTTTCATGAGGGCGATTCCGTTATTTATGTTTTGAATAGCAATTTGTCGCAACCATTGCCCCCATTGAGAAGCGGGAAGGTTAAGTGTTGCAAGACCCCTTGTGACAGGATGGCGCTCACCTTCTTTGGTTAATGTGGGGCGAAAAGGTTTTTCAATAATAGTTCCATTGGGCAATGCCGGTAGAATGCTTATTAAAGGTGTTTTCGCAAGTGAGTTTTTTTGGGTAAATTCAGGTCCTGTTACCATCAGCAATGCACCCCCCTTTTGTACATATTGGGCGATATAATCATAATAGATTAAGGGGAGAACAGTAGAGTGCTGGTAGCCATCAAGGATGATGAGATCAAAGTTATTAATTTCTTCAACAAAGAGTTTTCTTGTGGGAAAGACCACTAAGGATAATTGGCTTGAGGGCGTATTATCTGCTTTGGTGGGGGGACGCAAAATAGTAAAGTGAACAAGATCAATATTAGAGTCACCTTTCAAAAGGTCTCGCCATGTCCGTTCTCCATTATAAGGAGCACCTGAAATAAGAAGAACGCGTAAATTTTCTCTGATTCCTTCAATAATTGTTATGGCGCGGTTGTTTTTAAAGCTTAGTTCACCTTTGTGTGGATCAGTTATAACTTGGATAATATTTTTTTCAGCATGAGGAAGGCTAATTTCAGTTTGAAAAATCACGCCAGGAGTCACAGAATAATGGCCAATGTCTTGTCCATTGACGCTTAGTGTAATATTTGCTTTCTGTGGTATTGTTTTTTTGGCGGGGCCTTTATCTTCTACCAAAATGGAGAGCGTTTGTGGTTTGTTGACAAGGGCAAAGCGTGGAGGAGAAATAAACTTGATTTGGCGATCAAATTCATCTGAGTGCCCTGTAATCAGGGCATTGAGAGGTGCTTCATGATGAAGGTCTGATAGGTCAGGAATGTCATGCACTTGTCCATCGGTGATAAAAATGGTTCCTGCATAACGAGAGAGCGGTACATCAGATACTGCTTGTGTTAAAGCCTCAAACAAATTCGTTGAGGGCGCATACTGATTATCAGCAAGTTTTCCAGCTTCAATAAAGCGTGGTTCAAATTGTGGATAATGCGCCAATGCTTGAGTTAATTGCGCGCGCGCTTCATCACAGTCGTTTGTACGTGTTCCAAATGTTTGGCTTTTGCTGCGGTCAATAACAATTCCTACTGTGTTTTTCAGTGGTTCACGCTGTTCTTTTATGATCATTGGATTGAGCAAAGCAAGGATGAGGGCGCTTAATGCCATCAGACGAAATAAAGAACCTTGCCGTTGCGTAACAAGACCAACAACGACAAAAAGAATCGATATTCCACTTAAGAACAGAATCCAAATGAGTGGTAAAAAAGGCTGAAAAGTGAAAAATGATATCATTGCCTTCTTTCTCTTTTAAAGCGTTCCAAGAGTGCTGGAACATAAACTTGATCCGCTTTATAGTTTCCTGTAAGAACATAAAGGACAATATTTAAACCTGCACGAAATGCCCATAGACGTTGCATTGGATCATTGGGAACAAGGGGATATTTCCATGACCCTTTTTTATCGAGTGCCCAAGCACCAGCAAAGTTATTGGCAGTAATGAGAAGAGAACTTACATTATCGCCGCTGGCAAGGGAATTTTTATTTTTTTTGTTTGTTGATGAGGATTCAATCCATAAAGGTGAACCACGGTAGAGACCAGGAAAATCTGGCATAATATAAAAAGAACGTGCAACAACATGATCCGTTGATGCTGGCTCAATGGATGGAATATTTAACTCTTTTAAGATATCTCGTAATCTTTGCGTTTCTGGAGTAGCATCTCCTTCAAGATTAAGATTGCTCTTTATCTGATCGCGCGTGTCAAATAAAATTGTTCCCCCATGTTTCATAAAGTTATTTATTTTTTCAAGGCTTTTGGGGGTTGGTATAGGACTCTTAACATCAATTGGCCAGTAAATAAGAGGATAAAAAGAGAGTTCATCTTTATCGAGATCAAGTGCTGTAACAGAGCCGAGGGTAAGCGTTGTGCGCTCTGCGATAAATTGACTTAATGCTTCTAGACCACTTTTACTCGTTGTATCAATTTCATGATTATTGGTTATAACATAGGCAAGATGTGTTGCACCAGCAGCTTGTACACTATCATATTGATTTTCTTTCGTTTGTGCATGAAGAGTTGGATCATATGAAAACAAGGCAATAAGACTTATAAAGGGGAGGAGAAACATATTACGCCGTTTCATGAAAGAAAAAATATCTCCTATCCATAAAATGAGAAAATTGTCAAAGGCGAATAATAAGATGGCTAATCCTAAAAGTGGGCCGATAAGATTTTTTTCTTTTGTATCGTAAGATAAAGGGCTTTTATTAAGAGATGTTGGCAATGATGATTGTTTCATCAAGTGCGACGAATGAGTTAAGAGATTGAGTGCATAAAAATCGTTTTTGACACCATAAAGTCCTGGGGGAGTATGGTAGGAAGGATGGGGTGGATTTTGAGAGTCAAAGATCAAAGGAACAACATCAGAGGGTGGTACTTGTAATTGTCCGTCAACGGCTATAGTTCGCCAAGGGTTTTGTACCACTGTTCTTTTTTCTCTGTGTGTTAGGTTTGTGTTTTCGTTAGAACCTAATGTGATTAATTTTTGCAGCATTTGTGCAAAAAAGCCAGAAAGAGGAAGGTTAGACCATGTTGGATCAGGAGCAACATGAATGAGAATGAGGGTTCCTTTACCACGTTTTGCTGCGGTAATAAGAGGAGTTCCATCCGAAAGGCTAAGCCACGTTTTTTCAAAAAGATCTGGGGTTGGTTCTGCGAGGATTTGGCGCGAGACAGTAACATCTCCTGGAAAGGGAAGACCAAAGAAAAAGCTATTTTTTGCAAAAGGGGCAAGCTTTTGTGGTTTTGTCCAAGACATAATACTTCCAAGGGAACGTTGACCTGGGCGTAGTGGTATCGGAAGAAGGTTATCGTAATGTTCTGCGCTACTGAGTTTTTCTCCTGCAAAGCGGATGAGTGTTCCCCCTTTATTCACAAAATCAGAAAGTTTTTTTTCTGCTTTTGGGGGTATGTTAACAATGTCACCCATAATCAAAACAGATGGATTTTGTTTAAGCAAATGATCAATATCCGTTGAAAGTTCTCTTCCACCGGCTGTTATAAGCTGTGTATGACCTTGTAAGGCTTTGATAATGTAATAAAATGGAGCAAGTAAAGGCTGTGCCATTTCATTGGTATCGGGTGAGAGAAGAGCAACACGGCTTATCCTGTTATGGCTGTCTACCAAGAAGGTTGCAGCAGCATGGTTTTGATTGTTTATTTTTATCCAAGCGATATCATTGCGTAGTTCAAGTGGTACATTAAAAGGAACAAGTGCTGTTGTTTCTCCTTCAGAGAAATTGTTCGTAAATTGTCCGAGAAGTTGATTATTTGAATCGTAGAGGCTGAGTATAGCGGGAGTGTTACTGTGTGTTGTTGAGCGGATAATACGCGCGCCCATGTTTCCATTGTTATTTTCTATGGATGTTATGCCGGTTAAATCGGAAATATCAGTCAAATACCACAAGAAGTTTCTAGGTTTTAATTCTTCAAGAAGAGCAAAAGCTTGCTCATCTTCATTTGTTTGTAATCCATCACTTAAATAAGCAATATCAAGAGGTTTTCCTTTGGTTATTTTGCTGAGTTTTTTGAAGGCATGCACGCGGTTGACAGACCAAGGACGCGGTTGCAAATGCATTAAATGCTGTTTTATAATCTTGGCTGGTTGGGGCTCTATATTGGAGATATTATTTTCAGCCGTTGCAACAAGATAAATATTTTTTTGCTGTTTTTCTGCCTGTGCAAGGAGTATTTCAGCGATAGAGATGCGCTGTTTCCATTCTTTTACAGAAACCCAACCATTATCAATAATGAGTGCAAGGGGTTGAGACCCGGAAAAGCTTATTGGTTTTTGATTCCAAGTGGGGCGTGCTAGAGCTATGATAACAAGTGCCGCTATGGTTAAACGCAACAAGAGCAACCACCAAGGTGTATGTTTTGCTATTTCTTGTTGATGAGTTGGTTTGGGTAAGAAGCGAAAAGGGGGGAAAAGCTCTTTACGCGGAGATGGAGGAGTTATCCGCAACAGCCACCAAATGACCGGTAGGAACAAAAGCCCTAGTAACAGAAAGGGAGCAGCAAAACTCAAAGTGCCCTCCTTTTTTGCAATGGAGAGTCGCTCATTGTATTTGCAAGATGAAAAATGGTCTCTGTTAAAGGTTGATCTGTTGTACTAACGTGATAAGACCATCCTTGGCGTGCGCAAAAATTTACCAATTCTTGTCGCCTTGCGTGATATAGTTTACAATAGTTCTTACGAAGATCTTCTGCTTTAGTGGAAACATGTTTCTCTTTCGTTTCAGGATCCAAAAATTCTGTGTGACCTGTGTAGGGAAAGCTTTCTTCTGCGGGATCAGAAATTTCAATTAAATGAGCTGTCACCTGTTTTGTAGTTAAAACGGTTAAATGTTGGATGATTTTTTCAGGATAGTCGAGAAAATCACTCATTATAATGACATGTGAAAAGCGTGTAATCGTTGAAAAATCCGGAAATAAATTTTCATCTGAATGATTTTCTAAAGCAAAGGCTATTCGTTCTACGACATTGGATGTCATTGTGGGGGACATTAAGTTGGGAATAGCAATATGTTCGCCACTGCGTGCAAGAAGGGATGCCAAGGTAAGGGTAAGAATAGTGGCATGATTACCTTTAGAGATTTTAGAAAAGCGCGAACAGTAATGCATTGATGCGCTCTGATCAGGACAAAGCCAAACGGTTTGTGTCGTTTGCCATTCGTGTTCACGGAGATACGTATTTTCATCACGCGCTGAGCGACGCCAATCAATGCGGATAATGGATTCTCCTTCCATATAGGGACGAAATTGCCAAAAGTTTTCCCCATTACCGCTTTTACGTTGTCTATGCCACCCGGTTATCAATGTATTAGCGATATGACGCGCTTGTAAAAGGAAATATGGCATTTTGCCAGTATCCTTATGCAGTTCATTTGCCAGCGACAATGGAGGCTTTTGTAAAACTTTTTTGCCAAGTGCCATTCAAAGAGCATCTTTCACAAGGTTATTGATAATATCTTTTACGGTTATATCTTCAGCATGGGCAGAAAAATTAAGAGCCATGCGGTGTTGTAATACGGGATAGGCCAATGCTTCAACATCATCAAGTGAAGGAGCTAAGCGTCCATAATAAAGAGCACGGGCGCGAACACAAAGTGAAAGGGCTTGTGATGCCCGTGGACCAGGTCCCCAAGAAACATAAGTATTAGCAAGGCTATTGTCTTTATGAGGGCGAGATGAGCGGACAATTTTTAAAATAGCTTCAATCACATTTTCTGAAAGAGGCATTTTGCGAACGATATTTTGAATTTTTTGCAATTTTTTGCCGGATAAAATTGGTTTTGCATTTGACTTTTTTTCTTTTGTTGTTTCTAAAATAATCCGTCGTTCTGTTGTGAGGTCAGGATAGTCAATATCGATTTGCATCAAAAAGCGATCCAGTTGTGCTTCAGGAAGTGGATATGTCCCTTCTTGTTCGAGAGGATTTTGCGTTGCAAGAACATGAAAAGGTTGTGGCAAATCATAACGGTTACCTGCAACAGTAACATGATATTCTTGCATAGCTTGTAAAAGGGCTGACTGTGTCCGTGGGGAAGCACGATTGATTTCATCGGCCATGAGAAGTTGCGTGAAAATAGGACCTTGAATGTATCGAAAAGAACGTTTACCGTCTTTATCGGAATCCATAATTTCAGAACCAATAATATCCGATGGCATTAAGTCAGGAGTGAATTGGATGCGTTTTTCATCAAGCCCTAAGACTGTTCCCAATGTTTCAACAAGACGTGTTTTTGCAAGTCCTGGAGCACCGACAAGAAGGGCGTGACCACCAGCGAAAATAGCGATTAAAGCATATTCGATTACCTGATTTTGCCCAAAAATAACTTTGTCAATTTCTTTTTGTAAAATATCCAATTCTTTGTGTGCCGTATCAATATCATCAATAATGACTTGAGCTTCATGATTGATATTGACCTTTTTTATAGAATTGGATGATGGATCATGTTGACTCATATTTCTTCCTTAAGGCGTTTGTCGCAAAAATGGTAATTTTCTCTGCATGATAATGGATATCTTATTGTTTGTAACAGAAAATGAGAAGAAATGAAGTATCATATGCCGTTTTTTTATATTCGTATATAAGAAGAGAAAAGTTTCTTTGGAAGAAATAGACGTGCTTTATAAGGGATGTCTTAAAAAATTTGTTTTATGAAGAGAGTTTTTTAAAGCAATGAAGACAACTTTTTTGAAAGGTTAAAGGGTGAGTATAAGACAGAACTTCAAACAGGTTGCGTGGTTACAACAAAGTGATATCCAAACACTTCTTCGTGTTTTGTCTGTGGAGGGGGAAGAGGCGCGTATTGTAGGGGGAGCAGTGCGCAATCAACTGCTAGGGCAGCCTATTAGTGATATTGATATTGCAACAACCTGTTTGCCGCAACAGGTTATTGCACGTGTAGAAGAAGCAGGATTTAAAGCTATTCCTACAGGGATTGCTTTTGGTACAATAACAGTAGTTGCTCATTCATGTTCTTATGAGGTTACAACGCTTCGCTGCGATATTGAAACAGATGGTCGTCATGCAAAAGTGGCATTTGGTCGTGATTGGAAAAAAGATGCTGAACGGCGAGATTTTACGATAAATGCGCTTTATTGTGATGCTGCTGGCAACCTTTATGATGATGTGGGAGGTTTGAGTGATATTGCTAGCCGAACAGTTCGTTTTATTGGGGTTGCAGAAGATCGTATTGGCGAAGATTATTTGCGTATTTTACGGTTTTTTCGCTTTTTTGCGTGGTACGGAGCAGGGCGACCTGATGTGCAAGGATTGAAGGCATGTGTTCGTTTAAAACACGGTTTAAAAAAACTTTCTTCTGAACGTATTTGGGCAGAAATGAAAAAGCTTCTTGCGGCGTTTGATCCAATGCGTGCTCTTTTATGGATGCGACAAAGCAGAATTTTGCCACTCATTTTTCCTGAAACAGAACGATGGGGCATTGATGCAATTCACGCATTGGTGAAGACAGAACAGGCTCTTGGTTGGAAAGTTGATCCATTGTTACGGCTAGAAAGCCTTCTTCCTCCTGACCCCATACGTCTTCATGAAATGGCACAGCGCTTGCGTTTTTCTCTTAAGGAAACAACGCGATTAAAAGAATGGGCAGAGTTAGAAATAATAAACCAAAACTGTTCTGATCATTTTGTGCAAAAACTGATTTATTTTCATGGACGACAGCCAGTTTTAGATCAATTATCATTGTCTGTCGCTGCATCACATCTTGATCATCTGGAAAAAAGTGATGCTTTGCAAAAAGCAGAGGGTTATGTCAAGCTTTATCAACTTGCCAAAAAATGGCAAATTCCAACTTTTCCTATTAATGGTAACGATTTAATAAAGAAAGGTTTTACGAAAGGTCTACTTTTAGGAAACAAGCTTAAAGAGTTAGAAATGATATGGGTTGAAAGCGGATTTTTAATGGATCGTCATGCACTATTAGAAAAAATTGATTTATAATATATCTGTTTATAAACCCACTGTTGTTTATATTTTTTAAGTCAACATATTAATTTATAATAATCATTATTCATGTGAAATAAGAGCTCAAAATATTGTAAGGTTATTTCAAACCTGTTCATATTACATCAATCAAAATTATTGCCTTACACGTCACAAGTGAGGAAAAATAATTACAGAGAGGAAAAATGTCTCTTATGAATCATCTCAAAGATAAGGATTCTCAAAAATGAGAACGAATAGAGAATAGTGATAGCGGTTTGCACCTTGTATGAGCATAAATAGGGTGATGTCCAATGGATTTTTACTATGAGGAGTATTTAATCATTTATAGGTGGTGATGTGAAATGGATGTGCTAGGCACTAAAAAATGTTTATTTTATCAGCACTTAATTGTTGGAAAATAATAGGCATTATACGCTCAACTGTTCTTTATATGTTGTATTATTGTTTTTCGTGATAATTTATGTTTTTATAGATACAGTTTCTTTCATGATAACCAATTTGGCGTAATGCTTCTCCTGTTGTTATGGCTACGCTCATGGCGAGATTTAGAGAGCGTGCCTGTGGTTGCATGGGAATTTTTAATGTGTAATCGGCCGCTTCATGAACATAATCGGGAACGCCAGCTGTTTCACGACCAAAAAGTAAAACATCATTTCTTTGATAGCATATCTGCGTATAGCATGTTTTTGCTTTTGTACTTAAAAGCAACAGGCGGCGTTTAAAGTGTTTCATGGAGCTTATAAAATGTTGCCAATCAATGTGTCGTTCTAAGGAAGCATATTCGAGATAATCCAATCCTGCACGTTTGAGATTACGATCCGACAGATTAAAGCCTGCAGGTTCAATAATGTGCACATGTAAACCAAAGCAAGCGCTAAGACGTAAAATCGTTCCAGTATTACCAGCAATATCAGGTTGGAAAAGAGCTATATGAAGTGTCATGTTCTCTGTAATATGATTTTTCTTTCGACTTTGTAAAGAAGCACCACAATTTATTCGAAAAATATGCTTTGAGAAATACATGTTTTTTACGGTTAATTTTTATTCCCTTTAAATTTCAGGGAAAAAGTTATGTATACAGGTCTGTTTGGGATAAGAGAGAAGCTCCCTATTAGGGACTTCCTTTTATTGAGCCATCCATAAATGAATTGGCTCATTATGTTGAAAAGTGGGATATTTAATGAGGCTAGATCATCAATTTTAATTAAAATCAACAAAATATGCTTTTTATGCAAAAACAGAAGCGAAAAAAATACTCATGAAACCAGTTGGAATTGAGGGAGGGAGAGATGCTGTAAATGTGTTAAAGAAATGACTGATAAGCTCAACTTGTTTACTGAGATATGGTCATAACAAGACTATGTTTCTTTCTTTAGAAGTGTTTATTTACATGCTATCTCTGATTTTCACGGGCGGGGGAGTAATTTTGATTGATTGATATGAATAGGTTTGAAATGAAAAAACCTTACGGTGTTTAGGGATTTCATTCACTCTGTAAAACGATGAATTATCATTATAAAACAGTTTTTTGTATAAACCATACAAATGGTAGGAGTTTTTTACGGGGATGTTTTTATGGTTGAGGTAACTGAGTGATCAAGCATTGTACAATGGGAGAGGGTATGGTAAAAGAATGTTTTAGCAAAGTGTCTCTTTAAGTTAAGGCCATGGGTGAGCAAACGAGGCGGGATTTTCTGTTTTTGGTAACAGCTGTTGCAGGAGCAGTTGGAATGGGAGCGGTTATGTGGCCTTTTATCCGTCAGTTGCGTCCAGATGAAGCTGTTTTGGCATCTTCCTCTGTTGAGGTTGATCTTTCTGGTATTGAAGAGGGGATGTCGGTAACGGTAAAGTGGCGAGGACAGCCTGTTGTTATTCGAAATCGTACGGCAAAAGAAATTGCTGATGCTCGCGCTACTGAATTGAGACTTCTAAAAGATCGTCAAGCGCGCAATCCTAATCTTGAAGGTGAAAAGGAAGCAACAGATTTTGCGCGTTCAGCAGGTAAAGGACGTGAAAATTGGCTTATTGTTATTAATCTTTGTACGCATCTAGGCTGTGTAACACTTGGGCAATCGGGTAAATTTGGAGGATGGTTGTGTCCATGTCATGGGTCTGTTTATGATACTGCTGGAAGAGTGCGGTCAGGTCCAGCTAACCATAATTTGACTATTCCACCTTACCAATTTCTTTCTGATACTTTGCTCAAAATAGGATAAAGTCATGATAAGGTTTCCTCCTTATTGTCCTAAAAGTGCTCTTGCTCGTTGGTTTGATAAGCGTTTTCCTCTTCCTCGTTTTTTTTATAATGCATTTGTGATTTTTCCTGTTCCGCATAATCTTAATTACTTTTACACATTTGGCGGTATTTTAACTATTATGCTTTTATCACAGCTCTTGACTGGTATTGTCTTGGCTATGCATTATGTTCCGGATATTCATTTGGCTTTTGAAACTAGTGAACGGTTTCGGCGTGAAGGGCAGTTTGGTTGGCTTTTTCGTCCATGGCATTGTGTAGGCTCTTCGTTTTTTTTTATTGCTGTTTATATCCATTTGGCACGTGGACTTTATTATGGTTCTTATAAAAATATGCGAGAAATGGTATGGGTTACAGGTATTTTTATTTATATCATCATGATGGCAATAGCATTTTTGGGTTATGTGCTTGTTTGGGGGATGATGTCTATTTCAGCGGCTTCAGTGATTGCAGGGCTTTTAAAAACGATACCTTTGGCGGGGATATGGTTGCATGAGACACTTCTGGGTGGTTATGTCGTAGGACAACCAACGTTGAATCGTTTTTATGTTTTCCATTATGTTTTATCATTTATTTTGCTTCTTTTTGTGGGGCTGCATATTTGGGCAATTCATTGTGTTGGGCAAGGCAATCCAACAGGTCTTGCTATACAATCAGATAAGGAAACGGTTCCATTTTCGCCTTATGCGCTTATCAAAGATATTTTTGCTATTACTGTTTTTCTCATCTTCTTTGCCTGGTTTTTGTTTTATATGCCCGATTATATGGGGCAGGCTGAAAATTATAGTGTGGCAGATCCTTTAAAGGCACCTCTTCGTGTGGTTCCAGAATGGTATTTTTTGCCTTTTTATGCGATGCTTCGTGCTATAACTTTTGATATTGGTATTTTCTCTTCAAACTTTGTTGGCTTTGTTTTATTCGTCAGTTCGATTTGCATTTTAATTTTTGTGCCATGGTTAGACCGCTCTAAAATATGTTCAGCAAGATATCGACCTGTTTATAAAATTTTCTTTTGGGCGTTGGTTATTGATGTCATTTTTCTTGGTTGGTTGGGGTCAAGAGAAATAAGTGACAAAATTCTTTTATGGACACAATTGGCTACGGTTTATTATTTTATATTTTTTTTGGTTATTTTGCCGATTTTGCCAGCGTTTGAAAAAAAATGTTCTCTTCCTTCTTCAATTATGCAAGATTTAAAACAGAAAAAAAAGAGACTATGGTAAATGTTTTTGTCGGGCTGGTTGTTATTGTTGCTATGAGTTTTTCTGCTCAGAGTTTAGCGAGTGATGCCTCTGATCAGGAAGAGGGATTTATTTCTTTTCCTTTACAGGTTCCTAAAAAACAAGAATGGAGTTTTTCAGGTCCATTTGGGCTTTATAATAAGGCGCAATTGAGGCGCGGATTAAAGGTTTATAGACAAGTTTGTTCCAGCTGCCATGGGCTAAAATATGTGGCTTTTCGCAATTTAAAAGATCTTGGGTATGATCAAGAACAGGTCAAAGCTTTGGCGGGGCAATATGAAGTGCGCGATGGTCCTAATCGAGAAGGAAAATTTTTTAAACGTGCTGGGGTTGCAACGGATTATTTTCCTTCTCCCTTTTCACATGAAGAAGAAGCAAGATTTGTTTTGAATAGTGCTTATCCTCCAGATTTGACATTGATGGCACGTGCACGTGGGGTATTTTTGCCGTTTCCTGCTTTAATTACTGATGTATTGACTCATTATGATACAGCTGGTCCAGATTATATTACAGCTCTTTTAACAGGATATCAGAAGGCACCGAAGGAGATAAAAATTGCGAATGGTTATTGGTATAATCCTTATTTTATTGCTGGTAATTCTTTAACTATGGCTCCTCCTTTGAGTGATGGTATGGTTGCTTATGAAGATGGGACCCCAGAAATCGTTGAACATTATGCGCGCGATGTTTCTGCTTTTTTGATGTGGGCTGCCGATCCTCATATGGAAATTCGTAAAAAAACCGGTTTTCGTGTTATTTTATTTTTAATCATTTTTGCAGGGTTTGTTTATATTTTAAAAAATCGTATTTGGTGTGGTTTAGAAGAAGAATTAGAGAAAGAAATAAAAGACGAAATAAAGAGAAAAGGGTAAAGCGACAAGGCTCAAAAGAATATAGAGTATAAAGAGCATAAGGAACAAATCTTTTTATGATGCATTGAGGTTTTATAAAGTAAAAGCAAAGTAAAAATGGAGATGTTAAAATGAAAAAAATTGCATGTACTACTCTTATGTCAATTTTGATGGTTTCTAGTACTTATGCTCAGTCTTTTGAAGTGCCTTCAAAACCTGAAATGATCTCTTCGACGGGTATTGTACAGGTAGGGATAGATAAGTCTGTGCGTTATGTGACACCTTTAGCAACGGATTTTGTTGCTTCCAGTCTTATAGGCGCCAATGTATATAATATAGAAGATGAAAATATTGGTGAAGTAAAAGATATTATTTTACGTGAAAATAATATTGCAGGATTTGTTATTGCTGTTGGTGGTTTTCTTGGCATAGGCGAGAGTTATGTGGTCGTTTCTCCAGAAACAATCCAGATGACAAATGATTATGGTAAATGGAAACTCATTACAAATGCGACAAAAGATTCTTTAAAGAACGCTCCAACATTTAAATACGAAGGGCGTTGGACACGCTAATTTTATATTTCTATTCTTTAATGGATCAAGCTGTTGCTATCACAATCATATGCTAGCAACAGCTTTTTTGTTCTAAAAACTTTTGAGAATTTTTACGACAAGATTCCAAGGAGCTATTACCAAAGTTTTCAAGATAAACTATTAAGACAGAGTGAAGATTTAAGTATTATGTTTAAATAACATGATATCGCCATCTTGCACAATGTATTCCTTTCCTTCATCGCGGGCTTTCCCTGCTTCCTTTGCACCGCTTTCTCCACCCAGAGCAATATAGTCATTATAGCTGATGGTTTGCGCACGAATGAAACCGCGCTCAAAATCTGAATGAATAACACCAGCTGCTTGGGGAGCTTTTGTACCACGTGTAATTGTCCATGCTCGTGTTTCCTTAGGTCCACAGGTGAAGTAAGTAATGAGATCAAGTAAATGGTAACCAGCGCGAATGAGGCGATTGAGACTCGGTTCAAAGAGTCCTAGAGCATTGAGATATTCTGATGCTTCAGCATCACTCAGTTGTGTAATTTCCGCTTCGATAGAAGCAGAAATGATAATGCTTTGCGCATTTTGCTTTGTTGCCATTTTTTCAACTGTTTGGGTAAAGCTATTTCCATGAGCGGCGTCATTTTCGCTTACATTACAAACATAAAGTACAGGCTTGGAGGTTAAAAGATTCAAACTCTTAAGAATATGGTGTTCATCGGAAGAAATATCTTTGAGTAATAACCGGACAGGGTTTCCCTGTTGCAGTATGTTTAATGCTTTTTCCATAATAGGTAAAATTGTGAGAGCTTCTTTGTCTTTTCCGGTTGCTCGTTTACGGATTTGTATGATTCGTCTCTCAAGATTTTCAAGATCCGCAAGCATGAGTTCGGTTTCAACCGTTGTCGCATCACAAACAGGATCAATACGTCCCTCTACATGGGTAATATCTTCATTTTGAAAACAGCGTAAAACGTGGACAATGGCATCGACTTCGCGAATATTGGCTAAAAACTTGTTTCCTAAACCTTCGCCTTTTGAAGCTCCTCGCACAAGCCCCGCAATATCGACGAAGTTAATGCGTGTAGGAATCATTTCTTTTGAACCAGCGATTGATGCAATTTTTTCCATTCGTAAATCTGGAACAGCAACTTCACCGGTATTGGGTTCAATGGTACAAAAAGGATAATTGGCAGCCTGTGCCGTGGCTGTTTTTGTTAATGCATTAAAAAGAGTTGATTTCCCGACATTAGGTAATCCGACAATACCGCATTTAAAGCCCATGAGAATCTTTCTTTTCTATTGATTTTATGGTCAAGATAAAGCTTCCTTTTTATAGCATATTTTCAGAAGAGTTATAGTCCTTGTCTTGCGATAAGTGAGAAAAAAGTCTAAAGTAGTAGGTATCTACTTTTTTACCTTAGTTCTTCTTGCCTTATTGTTCTCCTTAGTTACAAGGATAAGAAAACTTCGAATTAATGTTAATATTGTGCTAAGTTTTTCATGGTATGCAAATCTGCATAAATAATTAATCGGAGAAAATAGAAGAGTGTTATCTCGTTGTGCCTTTTTAATTGCAGCACTTTTGGCTTTGGCTGGATGTGCTACACGTCAGTCAGATATGTCATCGGTACCTTTTCAACAAGTTCGATACATTCCACCAGAAATACAGGCTTTGTATGGTCCTGTAACGAATGAGACCTATTCGTTACCTGCTGTTGATCTTGCGACAATTGATCCAAAATATTGGCGACAAGAGGTGATTTATTATACATCTTATGCGCCTGGAACATTGGTTATCGATACGCAAGAGTGTTTTCTTTACCTTATTGGTGAAAATGGAAAAGCTTTGCGTTATGGGATTGGTGTCGGTAAAGAAGGCCTAGCATTTGAAGGTGAGGGGGTTATACAGCGCAAGCGTCGGTGGCCAAATTGGGCTCCTACTGCAGCTATGATGGCTCGAGAACCAGAACGTTATGGTCATCTTGGGAAAGGAATGCCACCAGGGCCCGATAATCCATTAGGTGCGCGGGCACTTTATTTGTTCAAAAATGGGAAAGATACACTTTTCCGTATTCATGGTTCACACGAATCGTGGTCAATTGGGCGTGCTATTTCAAGTGGGTGTATCCGTTTGCTTAATCAAGATATTATTGATCTTTATGATCGTGTTTCCGTTGGTTCGCGTGTTGTGGTATTGCAAAACAATAGGAGTATTCCTACAGTTTATAGTCAACAATCAAATGGTTACGATCCGCTACAGTCGACCATTCAGCCAAATGATTTTTTTTAATTTAGGGGAGAAGATTGGAGAGAGCCGTTTGAGTATTTTGGTTTGCTGTTCAATCTTCTCTTTCTCTCAAAAGAGAATAAAAGCCTTTCTTTTTCAAAGGTGTATACAAGCTTGTATTCTGTTCTATTTTTTAGCTTCTCACGTTGCCAACAGATTTTGCCTTAAGTTTATAAGAGGATTTTTTTAAGAGTTCTTATTCATATTCTTCACGCGACTGGGACATGCAAGCCAATGGTTCTAATTGTTTTTTATCGTTTGTGAAACTTCATTCATAAAGAGGGATTTATCATCTTTTATAAGGAGAGCGATATTTTTTGCGATTGTCTCTAAAAGAGGGGATAACCATTCTTGATCAGATTTGGTAAAATTTCCCAGGACATGCTGATGAACAAGTTCTTTGCTTCCAGGATGACCAATTCCTATGCGTATACGACAATAGTCAGTACCACAATGGGCATCAATAGACTTAATGCCATTATGCCCATTATTTCCTCCACCAATTTTTATACGAACTTTCCCCGGTGACAGGTCTAGCTCATCATAAATGATGATCAAATTCTTTAAATCTAATTTATAAAATCGCAAAGCTTCACCGATAGCTTGACCAGAAAGATTCATGAAAGTTTGTGGTTTTATAAGAAAAATTTTCTCATTATTTATGAAACCATTGGAGATTTCTGCTTGAAACTTCTTTGACCATGGAGAAAAAGAGAAGGACTGATAAATGGCATCAACAGCCATAAAACCGATATTATGGCGGTTATTTTGATATTGTAAACCAGGATTGCCAAGACCAGCAATAAGCCACATGTGTATCTTCAGTCAAAGTATGAGTAAGGGTAATGTCTCATAAATTAAGGCGGAAAAAATTCCCGCCTTTTGAGTTTTATGAAGTTTCCGTGTCTTCTTCATCATTTTCTTGTTCAGAAGTTTCATCGCTGACATCCATGCCAGCAGGAGCTGCAATGGTTGCAATGGTAAAGTCTCGATCTTGGATGATGGGAGTCACATCTTTTGGCAGTTGCACTGCTGAAATGTGAATAGAATCACCAATAGAGTAGCTGGAGAGATCAATTTCAATAGCTTCAGGAATAGCACTTGCTGGAGCTGTACATTCAATTTCGTGCCGAACAATATTGAGGACACCACCCTTTTTAAGTCCAGGTGCCGTATCTTCATTGAGGAAGTGGACAGGAATATTCACTTCTACAACGGATTTTTCTGAGATGCGCAAAAAGTCTACATGGAGGGGAAAGTCACGCACGGGATCTAATTGATAATCTTTTGGCAAAACCATAATTTTTTGCTTGTCAAGAATAATCGTTGCAATGGTGGTACGAAAGCCACCGGCATGAATTTTGTAGAAAATTTCTTTATAGGGAACTGTTATTGCCAAGGGTGGTTGTTTTTCACCATAAATGACAGCAGGAATAAGACCGTTGCGGCGAAGTTCACGGGAGGACCCCTTACCAACCCGCTCGCGTTTTTCAGCCTTAAGAGTGTAGCTTTTGCTCATAATTTAAGTCCTTTTTACATGATTGGAGATCCTTCAAAAACAGTAATAGTTTTTGCATGGATATGAAGATATGCGCTAACCAACAGCGATCACTCCATTCTGCGTTGCCTCCAAGGGTGTCTACGCAGAAGTTTGTTCTATAGTTCAAACTATTCATAGATGCAAGAGTTGTGGGAAAAATCGATGATTTCTACCGTTAAAAAGGAGGAAATGTTACAAATTACGGTGTGGATGGAGAATCAACCAATATGTGCTGGCGCTGATATGTTCAAAATCAAACACTGGAGATGTTATGAAGGTTGAGATTGCCTTGGGTGAGATGTCAGAGAGTCGTGCTTTGCATAAATCGATGCCAGCACTTCTTGACTTGGAAGAATTATTGGCGACACGTCTTCTTGTACAAGGTAATTCCGGTTCAGGAAAATCACATCTTTTACGCCGTCTTTTGGAGCAAAGTGCTAAGTGGGTGCAGCATTGTGTAATTGATCCAGAAGGCGATTTTGTAACTTTGGCAGATAAATTTGGTCATGTTATTGTAGAGGCTCAACGTAGTGAATTAGAATTGACTCGTATTGCCCATCGCATTCGACAACATCGAGTTTCAGTGGTATTTAATCTTGAAGGCTTGGATACTGAACAACAGATGCGTGCTGTAGGGGCTTTCCTTGGGGCACTGTTTGATGTAGAACGTGATTATTGGTATCCTATGCTTGTCGTTGTCGATGAAGCACAATTGTTTGCTCCAACTGCAGCAGGAGAAGTTTCTGATGAAGCGCGTAAAATTTCTTTGAGCGCTATGACCAATCTTATGTGTCGAGGACGTAAACGTGGTCTTGCTGGTGTTATTGCGACACAACGTTTGGCTAAGCTTGCCAAAAATGTTGCTGCGGAAGCTTCAAACTTTTTAATAGGGCGGACTTTTTTAGATATTGATATGGTGCGCGCTGCTGATCTCTTGGGAATGGAGCGTCGTCAAGCGGAAATGTTTAGAGATCTTGAACGGGGAAATTTTATAGCTTTAGGACCTGCTTTATCACGACGTCCCTTACCAATCATTATCGGTTCTGTTGAAACTTTGGCACGCTCTTCTAGCCCTAAATTAATGCCACTTCCAACAGAGCGGGATGATGTGCAAGAGCTCGTTTTTACTGCTTCACCAGAGGAAATTTTAACGCCATTTAAACAAACACGAGAGCCGATGAGGGAAAAGTCAATGCACGAGATGTTAGAGGAGGTAGTGCATAAAAAACAAGAGTTGTTGGAAGAAAATCTAAGTTTATTTCCTGAACTTTCTGATGTTGAGCGTGACGGGCAAGCAGAACATATTATTCGGGAAATTCTTGAGGATTCTGAAGCTTTTTATCGTTCAACAGCGGTGCTTTATCAAGATTTTTCAGTTCGTTGTCGTATCCATGGTATGTCAAAGGTTCCTTTTAATCTTTCACAATTTCGGCGTAAATTGGCTATTGCTCAGGCTTTTGTTGATGAACAAACGGCTGTCAGTGAACATTGGAAACATATTTTGCAGATATCAGAAAGTTTGGAAGAAGATGTTCAAGGAGTCTTCTTGAACGTGGCACAGGCCGCATTAGGGGGAAAGCCATGTCCATCTGATGCATTTTTAGCACGGCTTTATGGGACTCATTCTTTAAGCCGTGCACGCCGACTTTTAACCTACTTTGAAGAGCGTGGACTTATTGTTATTCACACGCATTTTAGTGGTCAACGTATTGTTGCATTTCCTGATCTTGGTGTTGAAACAGCACCAGGAGACCCCAGGGAACCACTTTAACCAAATAAGCTGGAAACCGATTGTTCTGCTGCTGTCCTTGCTATTGCTTCTCCCATAAGGTCGGCAATGGGCAAAACACGAATATTATGGGTTTTCTCAATAGCTTGTGTTGGCATAATTGAATCTGTAATAACCAATTCTTTCATCTCTGAATTGGCAATTCGCTCGATTGCATTACCAGAAAGAACACCGTGCGTGATATAAGCCGTGACACTATTGGCACCATGTTTAAGCAGAGCACTTGCTGCATTGCATAAAGTTCCACCTGAATCAACAATATCATCAAGCAAAAGGCAATCTTTTCCCGATACATCTCCAATGATATTCATAACTTCTGATTCACCGGGGTTTTCGCGACGTTTATCCACAATAGCGAGCAAACTGTTCAAGCGCTTGGCGAGCGAGCGAGCGCGCACCACACCACCCACATCAGGTGAAACAACGATAACATTTTCAAGAGAATAATGCACTTTGATATCGCGAGAAATGACAGGAACAGCATAGAGATTATCCGTAGGGATATCAAAAAAACCTTGAATTTGTCCTGCATGAAGGTCCAATGTTAAAACACGATGGGCCCCTGCTTCCGTAATTAGGTTGGCAACAAGTTTTGCAGAAATAGGAGTCCGTGGTCCTGGTTTTCTATCTTGGCGGGCATAGCCAAAATAGGGGATAACAGCTGTAATACGACGCGCAGAAGAACGACGAAGGGCATCAATCATGATGAGTAATTCCATCAAATGATCATTTGCGGGATAGGATGTAGATTGCAAAACAAAAACATCTTGTCCACGTACATTTTCATGCAGTTCTACGAAAATTTCTTGATCAGCAAAGCGCTTTACAGTTGCTTTGCCTAAGGGGATGTTCAAATAATTTGCAACATCTTCAGCTAGGCGTGGATTAGAATTTCCGCAGAAAAGTTTCATAGTAGAACCTCTGAATCATCATGGTGGGAATGCGACACGGTTTTTAATTTCTTTTTATTAAATTGCAAGAGAACAATTACAAAAGCCTTACAATTTTATTGATTATTATTAAAGAGCTATGCAGTATGTTTTCTCTTTTTCCAAAAGTTTGTTACTTTTAGAGCAAAGTTTTTTCTCCATGCGGCAAAGAAATACATATTGATTAAGCTTTTTAGTTATTACTTTATAAAAATACTTTCAATATGGGGAATGTTTCATATTTAAGATGAATGAAGGGGAGTAATAAAAAGAAGTATCATCTTGCCTTCAATCATTATAACCAAACATTGAAAATGATCATAGCGAAGGCTATCATATTTTATGGGCTGGTAGATAATTTCGTGAAAAAAGCAAAGTACAATGGGGCTTATTTTTCCATTTGGGTAAAAAGTTTAGTTTTGCAGTTTTGGTATTGTTCTCAAGCATAAAAGGGGCTCATCTTTTGTTTTTCAGCATAATAGCAGAAATTTGTCGTCCGTAATCGGGTTCGTTACGGTGTATTGCACGGCGATAGGAGAAAAAACGCTGTTCATCTTGATAGGTACAAAGCTCTAAACAAGAAGCATTAACACCTGCTTCTTTGAGTTGGTTTATAATAAATGCCCATAGATTAAAATAAAAGCGATTTATTTTGTCTGTTTTTAAAAAATATTTTTGGTATTTGCTGTGGTAATCAATAAATTGGTCGTAAAATTCATTTGTTACTTCATAGTGATAAGGGCCAATACAAGGTCCCAGGACTGCTGTTATTGATTGTCTTTTGGCTCCTTGTTTTTCCATAACAGCAATTGTTTTCTCGATAATTCCATTTAAGCTTCCACGCCAGCCAGCATGAGTTGCAGCGATGACTCTAGCTTGTGGATCAGCAAACAGAATGGGTCCGCAATCTGCTGTAAGAACCCCAATAACGAGTTCTGGGGTGGTTGTAACGAGAGCATCAGCTTGAGGAGGTGCACCGATAGTTGCTTGATGAGCTACGACAACGTTACAGGAGTGTATTTGATTAACTGTGACTAAATTTTGCGCTTCAATAGAAAAATAATTGGCAATCAAAAGACGATTCTGTACAATATATTCAAGTTGATCATTTGAACCTTTCCCAACATTAAGACTATGATAAAGATTTTTTGAAACACCACCTTGACGTGTAAAAAATCCATGTTTTATTCCATGGGTGTGTAAAGTAGAAAGATTTTTTGCAAGAATGGGATGAGGGATAGATTTCATAAAAGTTCCTTATGGAGATTATTTAAAGTGAGGATGGAGATGTTCATATTTGTCAATGAATATTTCAGATAATGATGTGTTTATTGACAAAAGCGCCGATCATTAAAATTGGAGAGGTATGGAGATATATTTATCACTGAAATGTAAAACTTTAAATAATTTTCCCATCTGATCTGGACCAGCGAGCCGTTCGATGTCTTGGCGGATTTTGTCTTGCAAAGGAGCACTTTTGCCAACTCCAAGCTGGTTTGCGCGCTCCAGTAGCCCCATTTTAAAAAGAAACTCTCCTTGCTCTAAGATTTCAGCAAAACAGCCCTGTTCAAGAGCTATGTTTTTTAAAAAAGAAAAATCAACATGGGATGTTAAATCATGTTCACCAGGGGCATCAAAAACATCACGAAATCTATGTTTTGAGAGTGCTTGCAAGGTATCGCCAAAGGCAAGCTCACAAGCACCATAGTCGATAAGTAAAGCAGAACCTGTCACTTGCACTAAATGGTGGCTGATTTGTTGCATGAATTGATGCCGTAAGGGGGCATGTTCAAAAATTGTTCCGTCAGGCACTTTAGAACAATAGGTTTGTAGACAAGAAGAGGGAAGTTTATGCGGGGCAGCAATAAAGATGAAATCTCCATTTTGATTGACTGTAATGCGGCGCTCTTTCCATTCTCCATTGATTTTAATATATTGGTTGATAGGGAGTGTATCGAGAAATTCATTAGCAATGAGGAAGAGAGGTTTTGAAGGAATTTGATTAAAATTTTCAATGCTATGGATTTGTTTTTGATAAGAGCAAAGGCGCTTTTTTTGTTCTTTTGCAAGTTTTTTGCTTATTTCGATCAGAAAAATTTCAGCAGCATTAAATGCTCTTGTAGAAAGCTTTTGGATAGTTCGCAAAATATCATCCATCAAAGTTCCACGTCCTGGACCTATCTCAGCGATGATAAAAGGATGAGGATAACCTTGAGCTTTCCAGCTTGCAAGAGTCCAAATGCCAATCATTTCTCCAAATAATTGGCTTATTTCAGGTGCTGTAATGAAATCACCAGCACGTCCGAAAGGTGTTTGTGTTTGATAATAACCAAATTGAGGATCTGTAAGTGCCAACGTCATATATTGGCTAACAGTGATTGGTCCATTAAGGACAATAATTTCTTTAATTTTTTCTTTGAGATTGGCCATTTTCTGTCGGTTTATATTTAAAGGCGTGGAGAAGAAGATAAAACCCTACAAGAAGCATGGGAAGAGATAAAGCCATGCCATAGGTAAAACCAGTAGAATGGAAAAGAGTCGAAAACCATTCTGGATCTTCTTGAGGCGCACGGTAAATTTCAGAAATGCTGCGTGTTACTGCGTAGCCTATAATAAATGTTCCTGATACAGTACCGGGACGTTTTAATGCTTTGAACCCAAAAATAAGAAGACACAGGATGATGAAGAGAAGAAATCCTTCCATAAATGCTTCGTAAAGCTGGCTTGGATGGCGCGGTAAATAGTAAGGATCGAGAGGAAAACAAACAGCCCAAGGACGTGTAGTAATATTACCCCATAATTCTTGGTTAATGAAGTTGCAGATTCGTACAATGCCGATACCAATAGGAGCACCTGCAGCAATGATATCAAACATGGCTCGTATGTTAATATGATTTTTACGGGCAAACCAGATCATAGCAATGATAATACCAATAAGTCCGCCATGAAAGGACATTCCCCCATCCCATACGGCAATAATAGCACTTGGATGGTTAAAATAGTAAATGGGATCCCATACAAGAACTTGTCCTAAACGCCCTCCGACAACAACACTTATGGCAGACCATACAACAAAATCTCCGATCTTTTCTTTATCCATAGGAGGACAGTTTCTATACCATAGAGATGTTTTTTTTAATAATTTTTGCGCATACCACCAAGCAAAAAGAATACCCAGCACGTAACCAAGTCCATACCAATGAAGTGTTATGGGACCTAGCTGGATAATAACAGGATCAAGAAAAGACGGAAAAGCAATGGCTGGACAAGACAAATTGTTCATGAGTTAAGCATCTTACATTATACGAGATGAATATGAAGTGACTCTGATGGTCAGAAATGACAGATGAATACACAATGGTCAAGTCAGTAGGGAGGCTAGTCAGAAAGGGGGGGAGATTTCCACTGATTTATCGTGGTAAAAAATATGGTGATAAAAGGAATATTAAAAAATCTTAAACAAAATCATTATGAAAAATCTGCACAGTATGTAAAATATAGAGTAAAAGGAACAAATTACAGTATCTGAATGTTATGAGAATACGCTATAATGCGTGCGTCAATAATTAAAATTTAAGGAAAAAGGTTATGCGTAATGGATCAAATCGTATTCTTGATGAATTAGCAAAATTAGCAACGGATGCTGCTGACGTTGCGCAAGGCATACGACGTGAAGCTGGAACAGCTTTTCGTGTGCAGGCTGAAAAGATAGCAAACAAACTTGATCTTGTTTCTCGCGAAGAGTTTGAGACTTTTAAGGAGATGGTGCTGAAAATCCATGCTGATAACGCTGATTTGAAAAGACGCCTTGATGATTTTAAAAAAGATGATTAAAAAAACGCAGACACAAAAAAGTAAAATAGTTTAAAAAAAAGAATCTTCAAAAAAATATCCCCAATTTTTCAATATGATGCGTGAAACTAAAAAATGCTTAATCTTGAGTCTGTTAGAGCGGAGCATTTGTTTTTTTTTGATTTTTTTTTGGGTAAAATACATTTTTTTGAATCAGGGGGACTGGCGCTATGAAATTGTATCAATACACTGAAAAGACTTGATGATTCGTTTTATGACTATCAGGTTGCCCTAAACAGCGCGATTGTGTTCTGGGTGTTTGTGTACTGTCGATGTTTTTATGTGTATTTGTTTGGTGTAAAAGTTCTGATTGTAGCAAAATATTGTTACAGTTTAGACGGTTTATATTCTGTTGACAATGTTTTAAGATGATTGAGGATTGTGATGAGGCTTGCATTTTGCGCCACAGAAAGAAAAGAGCACCCTGTTGACTTTATCGAACAGATTGCCTGTGAATATGATTGGTCGTTTGAGCGGGATGCACAAGATGAAATTAGCGTTTGTGTGGAAGGAAAACGCGCAAACTATCGTCTTGCTTTTTCATGGATGGAAGAGCATGAAGCACTTCATTTAGCTTGTTCGTTTGATCTTTCTATTAAAAATGCTCGAACAGCTGAAATACAGCGCTTATTGCTAGCAATTAATGAAAAGTTGTTGTTGGGACATTTTGATTACTGGCAAAGGAATAATTCAGTTATTTATCGACAAGGTCTTCTTTTGGCTGGTGGGATGCATCCATCTCATATACAGGTTGAAACATTATTGATACATGCACTTAAAGCCTGTGAAAGCCATTATGTTGCATTTCAGATGGTTGCTTTGTCGGGAGAAAGTGCTTACAAGGCATTGCAGTACACTTTGTTTGAAACTGTAGGGAATGCCTAAAATATACAGTTTGTTATTTTTACAGATGGTTTGCTGAAATATTGCTCATAGGGGGATATCAAGAATAGCGCGCAATCCCCCGAGTGGGCTCTCATCTAATTGTATATTGCCACCATGGCTGCGTGCTATGTCTTGAGCAATAGAAAGACCAAGCCCTGTTCCACTTGCATCTTGATTTCGCGCTTTATCAAGTCGAAAGAATGGCTTAAAAACTTCTGTGCGCATATTTTTATGAATTCCAGGTCCATTATCATCGATTATCAATATAAAAGATTCTTGTTGAGAGTTAGCGGTTAGTTTAACGGTCGTGCCGTAACAAAATGCATTTGATACAAGATTGCTGACCAAGCGTGTAAAAGCACGGGGACGTACTTGTATTTCTGTAGGACCTTCAATAGTGTAAGAAAATTGACGTTTGTGAAGATGAGCATCGGCGGAGAATTTTTTCATAAGAGCATTTAAATCAAAAGTCTTGACACTTTCACTTCCTTCACCACGAGCAAAAGCAAGATAATCTTCTAACATATTTTGCATGTCACTTACATCTTGCTCAAGCGGTTTAATATCAAAGCCAGTATTTGCTAATGCTAGCTGAAGTTTAAAACGTGTAAGAATGGTTCTTAAATCATGACTTACTCCTGAGAGCATCATGGTGCGTTGTTCGATTTGGCGTTCAATACGTTCTCGCATACGTAAAAAAGCGATGCCTGCACGACGGACTTCATCAGCTCCTTGTGGTTGAAATCCTTTTGGTAAAGGACGACCGCGGCCAAAGCTTTCTGCTGCTTCAGCCAATTGTTGAATCGGTTTGATTTGATTGCGTAAAAAATAAATTGCTATCAGCAATAAAACAAGAGCTGTTCCTACCATCCAGCTTAAAAAAATAGCAGTATTGGAAGCATAGGCTTGGCTGCGTGGAGCAAAGACGCGTAAGATGTTGTGACCAAGGTGGATACGGATTTCAACAAGATCAGAATCTCCTACGGTATCAATCCAGAAGGGACGGTTAATTTGGCGGGTGATTTCTTCACTTAAAAAATAGTCAAGAATTGCAAAAAATGGCTTAGGTCCTGGAGGGGGTAAGGAGGTAGGAGATAGAATAGAAATATTTAATCCCATACGTTGTTGTGCAATACGCTTGATATCTTCATAGTTATCTTGTTGGGGATATGTTTCAAGAATATCAATAATGGCTGAAATATCATGCACGACAGCCGTTGAAAGACGCTCGGTTACCATTTGCCAATGGCGTTCCATAAAGACATAAGCAATGACCGTTTGCAGAAGCACCATGGGAGCGATGATAATGATCAAAGAGCGAGCATAAAGCCGTTTAGGCATTTTTTTCGTTAACCATCGAAGAAAAAATCTTAAAGGTTTGATCATTCTTGTGCCTATTCAATAGAGAGTTTATACCCTATTCCTCGCACGGTTTGGAGCCATATAGGCAGTGCTGGGTTTTTTTCGATTTTACGACGAAGGCGGTTGATCTGCACATCAATGGCACGTTCACTTATATTGCTGTCATCGATCGCGAATTTATGGCGCGGAATTGTATCGCCTGCATTTTCGGCAAACATGACCATCATTTCTTGTTCTTTATCTGTTAATTTAATAATTTCTCCTCCTTTTTTGAGTTCGCGTCGTGAAATTGAAAATATATAAGGACCAAAAACTATTTGCTCAATTTTGGGTTGGTGAGGGGGAAAACCACGTCGTAAAATGGCGTTGATGCGAAGGAGAAGTTCACGAGGGTCAAACGGCTTAGCCAGATAATCATCTGCCCCTGCTTCTAATCCACGGATACGATTGTCTATTTCTGATAAAGCTGTTAACATAAAGATAGGGACATCTTTTGTTTGGCGGAGTGAATGAGTGAGATCAATACCGTTTTCGCCAGGCATCATGACATCAACAATAAGAAGATCAAAATCTAAACTTGCCAACAGTCGTCTTGCTTCATTCGCATTGGCTGAAACTGAAACACGAAATCCATTTTTAATGAGAAACTGAAATAAAAGATTGCGAATACGTGTATCGTCATCAATCACAAGAAGGTGAGGGGCATCGTCACACAAAACTTGAACGTGATTGCTCATTCTTAAAAAAACCTTGATAAAAATTTAGTTTACACAAAATGCAAGTTTACATAAGTTGTATAAAGCTGTCGAGAAGCACCTTTACCTTAAAAGAGAGAAAGTTTTATTTATAAATTTAAAAAAGTTATTTTTGAAAAGGATATTATGGGTAGTCTTAATATACATATTATTCCAGTTACAACATTCCAACAAAATTGTACTTTGCTTTTTGATAGTGAATGTAAAACGGGGGTTCTCGTTGATCCTGGTGGTGATTGGCCGCGGATTCAAGACGTAATCGAAAAGAATGGTGTTATCGTTGAGGCTATTTGGATAACACATGGTCATTTTGATCATGTGGGAGCAGCAATGCAAGTGAAAGAAGCGCTTAATGTAAAAATTATTGGTTCACATCGCGATGATAAGCCTGTGATGGATGCCGTGAGCGAAAGCGCAAAAAATTATGGTATCACTGATGCTTGCATCTGTATTCCTGATCAATGGTTAGAAGATGGTGAGTACGTTCATTTTGCTGGACATGTGTTTAAGGTTTTTCACACCCCAGGACATTCCCCTGGTCATGTTATTTATTTCAATGAAAAAGAGCGCTTAGCGCTCTTGGGTGATGTTCTCTTTCGTGGTTCTATTGGACGTACGGACTTCCCCTTCTGTTCTTATGAAAAATTGATGCAATCCCTTCGAGAAAAAGTTTTACCTTTAGGCGATGATGTTTGTTTTATCTGTGGGCATGGTCCCAAAAGTAGCATAGGCTATGAGCGACAAAATAATCCTTTTCTTCAAGATTTTAATATATGAGCAAATAAAAAAAAACGCTTTGAAGCGTTTTTTTTTTGCCATTTAAAACTTTTTTAGTAGGACGGAACAGAAGTTAATTTATTGGGGCATAACAAACGTGTTCCAAACCATTACGGTCTCGGAAAGTTCCTGTTTTAGGGTTAAAGGAACGGTATTTTTTCTTGCAATATTGAAGCCAATCAGATTCTAATGATTGTTGTACTGGCTCATATTCCACCGTTTGCGGAGCTTCATAAATTATCTGTTCTTGTGGAACCTTTTGATATACAATTTGATGCTGTGGTAGGGGTTGATAAACAACTTTTGGTTGTTCTGATTTTTTAAAAATTTTGCCGAGAAGTGCACCTGCTGCAAGAGCAAGAATACCCATTGCTAAAGCTTCTCCTGAGTTATTTATATTAATACTACTGTGTTTTGTCTTTTTGCGCTCGACATAATGATATGTCTTGTGTTCAACATGTTGGTGTTGTTGTGCTCCCCATTTATGGCTAACATAATGACGCGTGTGGGGGTTATCAAAAGAGTGATGTTCACTATGAGAAAAATGGGAGCTAAAATTGTGAGACGGTAAACCAGCCTCCCTTTTCATGTCATAGTTATGATACCATGCCATATCCGCAAGCGTTGGATCTAATGGCATCAAAACGGTTACAGTAGACATTGCTGATAATACCGCTAATCTGATCACTTTTTTCATAATGATGCTCCTTGTGTAAATTCGTATTTTTCACATCCTACACGTGTCAAACTGAATAGAGCCTGAACAATTTTGGATTTTATTGTGACAAAAAAATAAAAATTCATTTAGTTAAAACTATTATTAATACAGTAAAATAAAATCATGACAGAATTTTGATTTCAATTAATGTATTCTTCTTAAGGTTAATTAAGCAGCTTGTATTTAGAGCAACAGATTTTTTACTATTGGTTATAAATTATTTATTGATGAGTAATTTTTTATTGCTTGATACAATATGAATTGAACAATAGGTGTATGAATAAAATTTATCGTTTTTTATTATAGGATTATGGTGCTAAGATAGAACTTTATTTGTGTGATTGAATACAGTCCTGTTTGACTACTCTCTTGTGAGGCTAAATATTGAGTTCGATATCATATTATAACTGTATAAATATAATAATTGCGGGAACTTTTTTTGATGTATGGAAACATTCTTGTTGGGATATGGCTGTTAGTTTGACAGTATTGGCATGACAAAATGCATTTGACACAAGATTGCTGATGAGACGCGTGAAGGCACGTGGGCGTGCTTGTATTTGTGTAGGGCTTTCAATGGTGTAGGAAAATTGACGTTTGTGAAGATGCGCATCGGTAGAGAATTTTTGCATGAGAGCATTTAAATCAAAAGTTTTAACATACTCACTTTCTTCACTACGGGCAAAAGCAAGGTAATCTTCTAACATATTTTGCATGTCGCTCACATCTTGTTCAAGCGGCTTGATATCAAAGTCAGTATTTGCTAACGCTTGCTGAAGTTTAAAACGGGTGAGAATGGATCTTAAATCATGGCTTACACCCGAAAGCATCGTGGTGCGTTGTTCGATATAGTTAGAAGATGGTGAGGGTGTGTATTTTGCTGGACATGTGTTTAAGGTTTTTCACACCCCAGGACATTCCCCTGGTCATGTTATTTATTTCAATGAAAAAGAGCCTTAGCCCTCTTGGGTGATGTTCTCTTTTGTGGTTCTATTGGACGTACGGACTTCCACTTCTGTTCTTATGAAAAATTGATGCAATCCCTTCGAGAAAAAGTTTTACCCTTAGGCGATGATGTTTGTTTTATCTGTGGGCATGATCCCAAAAGTAGTATAGGCTATGGGCGCCAAAATAATCTTTTTCTTCAAGATTTTAATATATGAGCAAACAAAAAAACGCTTTGAAGCGTTTTTTTGCCATTTAAGACTTTTTAGTAGGACGGAACAGAAGTTAATTTATTGGGGCATAACAAATGTGTTCCAAACCATTACGGTCTCGAAAGGTCCCTGTTTTAGGGTTAAAGGAACGGTATTTTTTCTTGCAATAGTTAAGCCAATCAGATTCTAATGATTGCTGGAGTGGCTCATATGCCACTGTTTGCTGCACTTGATAAACTCTTTGATTTTGCGGTACTATTTGATAAACCACTTGTGGCTGTTCTGGTTTTTTTAAAATTGTACCAAGAATCGTACCTGTTGCAAGACCAAGAATACCTACCGCTAAAGCATCTCCTGAGTTGTCTATATGAATATTACTGTGTTTTGTCTTTTTGCGCTCGACGTAATGATATGTTTTGTTTTCAACATGATGATAATGGTGGTGGTGATGATGGTGTTGTTGTTGTTCCATCTTACTCTGTTTGGCTACAGACCTTTCATGTTTGGCTTTAAATCTTCTCTTGTTGTCATCAGAACTCTTGTGGAAATCATCAACAAACTTTTGGAAATCATCAGAAAAAAAGCCACGTTTTTTATCAGAACAATGGGAGCGAGAAAAACCGTAAGGCAGAATATCAGCTTTCTTCCTCATTTCCCTTATCGCATCATCTGTTTCTTTACGCATCTTCCTCATCATATCATCTATTTCTCTCGAGATAGAGTCACTACGATTCCATGCCATATCCGCAAGCGTTGCATTTAGCGGCATCAAAACGGTCACAGTTGACATTGCTGATAATACCGCTAACCTGATCACTTTTTTCATAATGATGCTCCTTGTGTAAATTCGTATTTTTCACATCCTACACGTTTCAAACTGAATAGAGCCTGAACAATTTTGGGCTTTATTGTGACAAAAAAAATAAAAATTTATTTAGTTAAATCTATCGCGGAGACAGTAAAATGAAATCATAACAGAATTTTGATTTCAATTAATGTACTCTTCTTGAGGTTAATTAATAAGTTTGTATTTGTAGTACCCGATTTTTACTATGGGATATAAACTCTTTATTTAGGGATAATTTTTTATTGTTTGGTACAATATGAATTGAACAATAGGGATATGAATAAAAATTATCATTTTTTATCATAGGCTTATGGTTCTATGAGAAAGTCTTATTTTACTTTATTTGTGTTATAGAACAGTGTCCTATTTGAATATTTTCTTGTAAGGATAAATAATATTGAGTTATATATCAGAGTATAACTGTATAAAGATAATATATTTTAGAATTTTTTTATAAAATGTTCTCTCTCATGTTGTTTTAGACAAATTGAAGCACCCTTGATGTTGGAGGTTGTCTATTTTTCGGATAACGCTGTTTACTTTTGAGCTTTCGTCTTTTTTTAGAAGAGCTGAAGATTATTTTATGCGGTTTGAAATTTTTTGCTCCTTCATTGATTGCGTTTTTTTCGTTTTATTGTTGCTTGATTAGGGGTGTTTTTACGAGATTTTCCTTTTTGATTTTCCAAAATACCAGTGTCCATGGTTGGTCCCATGTGTGCAAGGTCTGGTTTGGAGAAAAGACTTGGTTGTAATACGCGCTCATGGGTGGATTGTTCGCTATGATGTGTTAAGGGATTTTCCGCGAGTTCTAGTTCTATCTTTTGTAATTGTTTGATTTCATCGCGAAGGCGTGCTGCTTCTTCAAAATTAAGATCAGCAGCTGCTTCATGCATTAATTTTTCGAGGTGTTTAATATGAGATGCTAAATTGTTGCCAACCATATTTTTTTTCTCGATGACATCAGGGATATTTGTATGAATATGGTTGTTTTCATAGCCTGAATTAAGAATATCTCCGATATTTTTTTTGATACTTTTCGGTGTGATATGGTGTTCTTCATTATAGGCTATTTGTTTTTGTCGACGTCTTTGTGTTTCCAGTAAGGCTCGTTCTATGGAACCAGTGATCGTATCTGCATAGAGGACAACACGGCCATCTACGTTACGTGCAGCACGTCCGATTGTTTGTATGAGGGAAGTTTCAGAGCGCAAAAAGCCCTCTTTATCGGCATCTAGAATGGCAACAAAACCACATTCTGGAATATCTAAGCCTTCTCGGAGCAAGTTAATACCGATGAGGACATCAAAGGTGCCAAGCCGAAGATCGCGTAGAATTTCAATGCGCTCTAATGTATCAATGTCAGAATGCATATAGCGTACACGAATGTCTTGTTCGTGGAGATATTCAGTTAAGTCTTCGGCCATACGCTTTGTGAGAACTGTCACCAATGTACGGTAGCCTTTTTGAATTGTTTTACGAATTTCATTCACAACATCATCGACTTGATTTTTGGCTGGACGAACCTCTGTTGGTGGGTCAACAAGCCCTGTGGGGCGAATAACTTGTTCTGCAAAAGTGCCGTGAGATTGTTCTATTTCCCACCGTCCAGGTGTTGCGGAGACAGCAATCGTTTGTGGGCGCATAGCATCCCATTCTTCAAAGCGCAAAGGACGGTTATCCATACAAGAAGGGAGGCGAAAACCATATTCTGCTAAGGTTGCTTTTCTACGAAAGTCACCTCGGTACATGCCACCAATTTGGGGAATGGTTACGTGGCTTTCATCGATAAAAACAAGAGCATGATTTGGAATGTATTCGAACAAGGTTGGTGGTGGTTCTCCGGGTTTTCGTCCCGTTAAATAGCGTGAATAATTCTCGATTCCAGAGCATGAGCCGGTAGTTTCCAACATTTCTAAATCAAAAATTGTACGTTGTTCTAAACGTTGTGCTTCTAAAAGACGTCCAGCCGCATTTAATTCATCGAGGCGTTGAACGAGTTCCATTTTGATCGATTTCATCGCTTGGTTAAGTGTTGGGCGTGGTGTTACGTAGTGTGAGTTGGCATAAATTTTAATCGATTGAAGATCACCTGTTTTTTGACCCGTTACAGGATCAAATTCCGTAATTGTTTCCACTTCATCGCCAAAGAGCGAAATACGCCAAGCACGATCTTCGAGGTGGGCAGGGAAAATTTCGATTGTATCCCCTCGAACACGAAAGGAACCACGAATGAAATTGATATCTTGTCGATAATACTGTTGAGAGACTAAATCAGCCAAGAGTTTTCGTTGATTGAGTTTGTCCCCTTTTTCTATTTGGAAGGTCATAGCAGTATAAGTTTCTACTGAACCAATCCCGTAGATACAGGATACAGATGCGACAATAATGACGTCATCACGCTCTAAGACAGCACGTGTTGCAGCATGGCGCATACGGTCGATTTGTTCATTAATTGAGGATTCCTTTTCAATATAGGTATCAGAGCGTGCAACGTAGGCTTCTGGCTGATAATAGTCATAATAGGAAACAAAATATTCGACGGCATTGTGGGGAAAAAAACTTTTAAACTCCCCATAAAGCTGCGCCGCTAAAGTTTTATTGGGAGCTAATATTAAAGCTGGACGCTGTGTTTTTTCAATGATATTGGCCATTGTATAGGTTTTTCCTGAGCCGGTAACACCCAAAAGCACTTGTGTACGTTCATTTTTTTGAATTCCCTCAACCAGAGTTTTAATGGCTTGAGGTTGATCTCCCGCTGGTTTAAAAGATGTTTCGAGTTGAAATGGAATACCACCTTCAGATTTTTCAGGACGAATAGGGCGGTGAGGTGTCCATAATGCACCATTCTTAAAAAGAGGATTACCTGAAGCAATAAGAGCAGAAAGAGCTTCTACTGTTGCAGTAACACCATTTTTCATTGTTGTATCCTTTGATAGAAAAGTGCTGGTGATTTTAAAGAAAATACTAATTTTTACAAATTTATTACGACAACAGCAAAACGTTATTGAACAGATTTATTTTGGTTTATTAGAGCTTTCATTAGGATATTGATCAAGTTTTTATGAGACAAATTCTTCGAAGTATTTCTTTGGAAGGAGCATATTTTTTGTTGTTCGTGAACACTATTGCATTTTTACCATGATGATATTCAAGAGGGCATAAGTTATTATGGCTGTTATGGAGAATAATCGGTACGTTTGGGCATTAAAGACATTGTATATGTGTGATAAAGATCATTTCCATCTTTAAATGAAAGATAACGAGATGACACCCAACCTATTTGAGTGTTATATCGGATATGGCACCAATTTCCTTCACAGTTTTTAACAAAAACTAATTCTCCAGCAGAGATTAAGCCGCAAAGTGCATACTGAGTGCTGGGACCTGTTCTAAAATTAAGATTTCTCGTAACAAAAGCATCTGCTGCCTCTGATATTGTTGTGGCTAAAAAGAAAGAGCCAAACATAAAAAAAATGACGATTTTTTTCATTTTTCTGTAAAGAATTTCTTTAGAGATTTTCTATCCTTCTCTCTTCATATTCCATATGATTTCTTTTACTAGATTATGATAAAACAGAAAAAAATACAATTCTTTCTTCTTTAGGATACTTTAAAGAGAAGAGTGAAGTTTAACGTTTTAAACACCAAAATGAGATGTTTTAATCACTATTTGTGCATGTTTTGTTTCCTTTATTTATTTTTGTATGGAAAACAGCGATACTGTACTATATAATAAAAAAGATCGTAGTTTTCGGATTCCAAAAGTAATTTTGGAAGCCGTTTTTTGTATTTTTATTAAACCTTCCGTGTAATAGAAAGGGACGGATTATGGAAAAAGTTCCGATGACTACAGCTGGTTTTGAGAGTCTTAAAGAAGAGTTGCGTTGGCGTCAACAACAGGAGCGTCCGCGAATTATTGAAGCAATTTCTGAGGCGCGTGCGCATGGTGATTTATCTGAAAATGCTGAGTATCATGCAGCTAAAGAAGCGCAAAGTCATAATGAGGGGCGTATAAATGAGCTTGAAGATTATATCGCACGAGCAGAAGTTATAGATGTCTCGCGTCTTTCAGGTGACAAAATAAAATTTGGCGCAACCATTAAACTTTTGGATGAGGACACTGAAGAAAAAAAAGTGTATCAGATCGTAGGAGATCAAGAAGCTGATGTAAAGGTTGGTAAAATCTCTATTTCTTCGCCTATCGCACGTGCACTTATTGGCAAGCAAGAAGGTGATGTGATTGAGGTGAATGCACCAGGTGGTGCGCATAATTACGAGATCATTAAGGTTCAGTACATCTAAATAACATATGGATTATTATGCGTGTATCTTTGGACGAAACTGAGATTATTGCGCCTCACTTGAAAAGGCGTTTGTCGGGAGTAACATCTACGATTATTCAGCTTATTCCACTGCAACGCGAACAGGGTGTGCGTATATCCACTTTGGGGTTTGGTTTACCACGAACTTTACCGACACTCGCCTTTAAGGACCTTTTCGGACTTTGGAAAAGTCCGAAAGGGAAGCCATTTCGTATTTGGCATGCACGACGCAATATTGAGATGCTTTGTGGGATCTTTTTGCGCGATGTTTTGCGAATGAAGCTTAAACTCATCTTTACTTCGGCATCTCGACGCGAACACAAGCCTTTTACCAAATGGTTGCTTCGTCGTATGGATAAAGTTATCGCTACTAGTGTATGTACGGGAACCTATCTAGAAGTGCCTCATAAGGTTATTATGCATGGAGTGGATATTAGGCGTTTTTCACCCCCCAAAATTCCTGATGATTACTTTCCAGCAACTGGGGTGCCAGGAAAATATGCGGTAGGATGTTTTGGGCGCGTGCGCTATTTAAAGGGTACTGATTTGTTTGTGGACGCGATGATAGCATTATTGCCTGACTATCCCGAATGGACAGCACTTATCGCTGGTCGGACTACAGAACAGCATTATGGTTTTGAAAAGAAATTACGACAGAAGATTGCTGAAGCTGGTTTAAACGACCGCATTATTTTTCTTGGTGAAAGGCTTGATATACCTGTGTGGTATCGCCGTTTATCACTTTATGTAACTCCTTCTCGTTTGGAAGGTTTTGGTCTGACACCATTGGAGGCAATGGCATCACAGACGGCTGTAGTGGCGAGTGATGTAGGAATTTTTAAAGAATTGGTGGTCGAGGGAACAGGAACGGTTGTTCAAGCAGGAGATGGAGCGGCTTTAACAGCAGCAATTGAACCTTATTTTGCTGATGTAGAAAAAACATTGGCAGCCGGAAAGAAAGCTTTAACCCATGTTCGTACTCACTTTCCTTTGGAAAAAGAGGCAAGCAAGATTGAAAGTGTTTACAAAGAACTGTTTGCAGAAAAAACACTTTGATTATTATATCAAAAATCTTTTTGAGGAATGATAAAAGTATTTTCCTTAAAGGTTTTTCATAGTCATCAAGAAAACAGCTCAATGATATAAATGTTATTTTACAAAATTTATATTGTCTTTAGTAGCACGCTATAAAAAGTTCTCAAAATTTGGATAAAATATTAAAAATGTATACGCTTGAGAGCGATATGTAGTTTATGATAAAGCATACTAAGAGAGAGGAAAGCTACTTTTATTCATTGATATTTTAGAATAAGAAAATAATGCTTTAACTCAAGTCTGGGGATTTATGCACTATCTTATACGGTGTCGTACTGATATTGTTCGTTTTGTAAGACTTAAATAGATAGCAAAAAAACGTTTTCTTGTCTTAAAAAGATAATGATGGTATCTCCATGAATAAAATAGTCGTACATATTTTCAATAAATTCATAATAAGATGGATTTAAGATCATATATATATATATATGATTTTTATAGATAATTTACCTTTTCAATTTGAATAAGAGCTTTGAGTACCGTAAGATTTTCTCATGTAAAATCTGTTGATATTAAATTAATGAGAGCTATCTTCTTGCACATCACAATTGGAAGAAGGCATGTGGTGGATAAAAACTATTGAAGACAGGGGGTAAAGAGATTTCTTATAAATTGTCTGAAATGTAGGCTGTTACGATATTAGCAGAAAGAAAATAATATGGTGGTACTAATTTATATCTTATTTTGTAGTAGCGACTTGCACCTTATTATTATTTAAGTAAAAATGATGGTGCCCATTTTATATCATTGATATGATGTTTTGTATGAAATTTTAGGAAATCTTCAGTGGATTGAGTAAGGGGTAAATATTATGATGCATACTGTTCTCGCCTTTTTATCTTGTAAATTTTTTATCATGGTAGCATAAAATACTCTATGCATTAGAATTGTTCACGCCAGAAAGCGGGAATAAAAAGGACGAATATTGTTATGATTTCAAGGCGTCCAGCTAACATTAGAAAACTTAAAATCCATAAAGCATGATCGTTGATTGTAGAGAAATTACCAGTGGGGCCAATAATATCTCCAAAGCCTGGACCAACATTTGAAAGTGCGGTTAAGACCCCCGTAAAGGCAGAGGTAAAGTCAAGACCGGTTGTAAGCAAAAGTGCAGTGCCGATAACAAGGCAAAACATATAAAGACAAACAAAAAACAGAACAGCTTGAGCAACATCATTTGATATATTTGAGTGATCGTAGCGCGCTTTTACAACGACATTAGGAGAAAGAAGTTTTTCTATATTTGTTTGTGTAATACGCCAAAGAATAATGAGGCGATTGATTTTCATACCACCAGAAGTAGAACCAGCACATCCGCCTGTAAAAGAAACAATAAAGAAAATTCCAAGCGCAAACGCTCCCCAAAGTTGATAATCTTCAGCGCTGTAACCGGTGGTGCTAATAATGGATGAAAGGTGAAAAATGACATCAAGAAAAATCAAGTGGAATGCGCGATGATCATAAAACCGTAGCCATGCCGCTAAAGCAAAGCTGAAAAGGAGAACGATATGGAGAAAAACAATCACTTGTGGGTCAAGGAAGCGTTTGGAGTGTCCAGGAAGGACTAATTTAACATAAAGTACGAAGGGTAAAGCAGAAAGCAACATGAAGATTGTTGAAATAATTAAGATGGCTGGTGTATCAGAAAAATAGCCAAAAGAAGCATCATGCGTTGAAAAACCAGCTGTTGCTACTGTACTCATTGCATGGTTAATGGCATCAAATAAATTCATGCCTGCAGCAAAATAAGAAAGCATACAAGCCAATGTTAACCCAACATAAGCGATGATAATTCCGTTAGCAATTTGGTTGATGCGAGGCAATATTTTTTCAGATTTATCAGATGATTCCATATGAAAAAGCCGCACGCCACCCACACGCAGTGAAGGCAAAATTAAGAGGGCTAAACCGATAAAACCAATGCCCCCAATCCAGCATATAAGAGAACGCCATAATAAAATACTTCGCGATAAATTATCAAGATCAGAAAGGACTGTGGAGCCTGTTGTTGTAATTCCAGAAACAGATTCAAAAATGGCTCCTGCTAGAGAAATGGGAAGAGGAGAAAGATAAAGAGGTAAGGCACCTACGATGCTTCCTGTAAGCCAAAGACAAACAGTGAGCATAAAGCCAAGCCGTGCTGAAAAACGACAAGTAGCTCCCTTAGTTGCTAGAAGAATCAGCGTTGCTAACATGGTGGTTATGGCACAAGAATAGAGAAAGCTTATCCAATTACGATTGTTGTCGTGCAAATCCACAAAAATTGGCAAAAGCATTGCTCCTCCCATGATTAAGGCAAAACGTGCACAGACATTGATAATAAATTGAAAAATGATCGTTCCCTATCTTTGTATCTCTTTTTATTATGGTTTTGTGCTCATAAGAAGTTACATTTTTCTCTTTATAGGATAAGGATTAATTCTTAACATTAGCGTGCCTTGATGAATTAGTAATCAGACCTTTTCATAAAACTTGAAAAGAAGTATATATAACATAATTAGGGCTCTTGAAAAATATTTTTTTAAAAGGCTGCATTCCGTTATCATTTATAGAATAATTAATTTATAATAAAGTGAAGGGGATTTAATGGTACAATCGCATATTCGTCTGCTGATTATTGGCTCAGGTCCGGCTGGTTATACAGCGGCGGTCTATGCAGCAAGAGCAATGCTTAAGCCTGTTTTGGTGACGGGCTTGCAGCAGGGGGGACAATTGACAATTACAACTGATGTTGAGAATTATCCAGGTTTTGCAGATCCCATTCAAGGACCATGGTTGATGGAACAAATGGCGAAACAAGCTGAGAATATGGGGACAAAAATTGTCTATGATACAATTATAAAGGCTGATTTGTTGAAGTATCCTTTTGTCTTATATGGGGATTCAGGAACACAATATTCTTGTGATGCACTGATTATTGCAACAGGAGCTCAAGCGCGCTGGCTTGGTTTAGAAAGTGAACAGACCTTTATGGGCGGAGGTGTTTCTGCTTGTGCTACATGTGATGGTTTTTTTTATCGTGATAAGGACGTTATTGTCGTGGGAGGAGGAAATACGGCTGTTGAAGAAGCACTTTATTTATCGCATTTGGCTAAAAGTGTAAGCGTGGTTCACAGGCGGGGGCAGTTTCGGGCAGAAAAAATTTTGCAAGATAGGTTGCTGGCTTGTAATAATGTACGTGTTCTTTGGGATCATGTGGTTGAAGAAATTGTGGGGCTGCCAGCTCAAGATTCAATGGGCGCTGTTGTAACAGGGGCACGTCTGAAAAATGTTAAGACAGGTCACGAGATGAAAGTGAATGCAGAGGGCATATTTATTGCCATTGGGCATGATCCTGCTGTTTCTCTGTTTGAAGGACAGCTGAAACAAAAACGAGGCGGCTATTTATGGACAGCACCGGACTCAACAGCAACAAGCATTGCTGGTGTTTTTGCTGCTGGGGATGTGACAGATGAAACATTCCGCCAAGCTGTAACAGCTGCGGGAAGAGGATGTATGGCAGCGTTGGAAGCAGAACGGTTTTTGGATATACCCAGGCGTTAGTCATTCATTGAGAACATAGAGAATATAGAGGTAGAATTAATTGTGGCGCCACCGTTGGATTGGGATAAGTTAAGGGTTTTTCACGCTGCAGCAGAAGCGGGATCTTTTACGCATGCTGCTCAAAAACTTCATTTATCTCAATCAGCCGTTTCACGACAGGTTTCGGCTTTAGAACAAGAGGTTGGGGTATCCTTATTTCAACGTCATGCGCGTGGTTTGATTCTTACAGAACAGGGAGAAACTCTTTATCGTACAGCTCATGATGTTTTGATGAAGCTTGAAAGTGTGCGTTTGCAATTAAGTGAAAGCTATGCAAAACCAACGGGGCACTTGCGTGTGACCTCGACCTTTGGAATGGGGGCAGGGTGGATTGCAGAGCGTATGCCAGAATTTCTTAGTCTTTATCCTGATATGCAGGTTCAGCTTTTTCTTTCCGATGAAGAGCTTGATTTGACAATGTGTCATGCGGACTGTGCTGTTCGCTTACATCAACCCAAACAACCTGATCTTATACAAAGAAAACTCTTTACAATTCATATGCATGTTTATGCTTCGGAAAAGTATATTGCAAATTATGGAAAGCCGGAAAAATTGTCTGATCTCGATGAGCATCGTATTATTTCGTTCGGTGAACCTGTTCCACCTTATTTGTCTGGTTTAAATTGGTTGGAAAAGGCTGGTAGAAGTGATGGATCATTGCGCGTTTCAGTTTTACAAATCAACAATATCATTTCAATAAAGAATGCGCTTATGCGTGATCTTGGGATTGCTGTGCTTCCTGATTATATCGTCAATAATGATGAGCATTTAGTGCGTCTTTTTCCTGATATGGTTGATATTCCTTCTTTTGATACTTTTTTTTGTTATCCTTATAATTTAAAGAATTTGGCAAGGTTAAATGCTTTTCGAGATTATATTTTTTTAAAAGCTCGCCAGTGGTCTTTTTAATATTAATATCTTAATTTATAAGGAATAATTAGCTGTGCGGGTAAATATTTTTGAAAAGAGGGATAAATGTTTTTTATGAATACTAGCAACCATGAGGGTTATTATATATTGAAAAATGGACAATCGTGTGATGGTGTAGTTAACATTTTTACTATTTAATTAAAGAGAGTGGTGCATGATGGAGACAAATTTAAAGCTATGTGTTTATTGCATAGCAGATACGCTTAAGTCTTTGTTGTGCTTTTCCTTATAAAATGACATAGAATACTATCTCTTGATTATGTTGCCTCCCAGTTTCGTTTTCTTGAGTGTTCCCTTACGAAGATCTATCAGATTGATTTTATCTCTGAGGATTTTCCAAATTTGCCGGATATATGTCCGGCTTTTTTTTTAATTTTTGAAAGAGTCCCTAGAAATTGCAATATATGGGAAGATGATAAAGAAAAAATTTCGAAACTGGTGGATATCCAATAATTTTTTAAGAATACTAAAATTCAATGAGGAGTTTGAGAGGGGGTATTCTATTGTACTGTAAAAGTCTGTCTTTTAGGGGCGTGATATAAAATATTTAAAACCTTATACATGAAGTGCTTTTTATTAGAATGTGAGGTGAATATTTAAGGCAGGTCTTGTTCATAAAGCCTATGAAGTAAATCAAGTAGTTATTAAATAGAACTTAAAGGAAACTGGATTGTTTACACAACGATGGGAGGTGGCTTCTTCTTCGTTTTAGGACGAAGAAGAAGCTGAGAAATAGAAGAGATTTTATTGTAAGGGCCTTTGATTATAAGGGCAATTGTGTTTAAAAGTGCTCGGTCTTTTTTAGAGTTATAAATTGAATGGAGAAAGTAGAATAGGTTTGTCATCTCTTATGATAATAGACCGATTCATTTATTTGATAGCTAGATTTTTTTGATCTTTATCTACAGCATCTATTTTTGTGTTTATTCATAGATATTTTTGCTGAATCGATAGATTTAGACCATGACACAGTTTCAGATATTTTCTCGGATATACTAACATTCGGCAAAAAACAATCACAAGCGATGATATTCAAAATTTTAAATTAAACTGTTGCAAAAACGCTGTATACGTATACAAGCTTTTTCAAGTAATTCTTCTGATGTTGCATAAGAAATACGAAAAGTTGATCCAAGTCCAAAAGCAGATCCTTGGACGACAGAAACAGCTTCTGTTTCTAGAAGCGCTATGGCAAAGTCTTCATCATTTGTAATACGTTGACCATTGGGTGTTTTCTTTCCAATAAGTCCGGTGCAAGAAGGATAAACATAAAAAGCACCCTCAGGCGTTGGACAGTGAATGCCAGGAGCTTGATTTAGCATGGAGACAACGAGATCACGGCGTGCTTGAAAAATACTTTTATTTTTAGCAATAAAGTTTTGTGGCCCGTTGAGTGCTTCAACCGCAGCCCATTGTGAAATGACACTTGTTCCAGATGTTTGCTGTCCTTGAATGGTATCCATAGCTTTAATGAGTTCTTGTGGTCCGCCTGCATAACCGATTCTCCATCCCGTCATCGCATAGGCTTTAGAAACACCATTCATTGTGAGTGTACGCTCATAAAGCGCTGGTTCTACTTGAGCTGGAGTCACAAAGGTAAAACCCTCATATGTGAGATGTTCATATATATCATCGGAAAGGATATAAACATGAGGATATTTTACTAAAACATCTGTAAGTTTTTTCAATTCATTATGTGTATAAGCGGCACCTGATGGATTTGAAGGAGAGTTAAAGATGAACCATTTGGTTTTGGGGGTAATGGCAGCTTCTAGCTCTTGTGGTTGGAGTTTATAAGAAAATTCGGCTTTTGTTTCTAAAAAGACAGGCGTACCATCGTTGAGTGCGACCATTTCTGGATAACTAACCCAATAAGGGGATGGAATGATGACCTCATCTCCTTTATTCAAAGTTGCCATGAATGCATTAAAGAGAATTTGTTTTCCACCGGTACCAACAATAATTTGTTCTGGTTGATAAAGAAGGTTATTTTCTCTTTTAAACTTTGCAGAAATTGCTTGGCGCAATTCTGGAATTCCTGATATGGGAGGGTATTTTGTTTCTCCCCTTCGAATAGCTTCAATAGCCGCGTTTTTGATGTTGTCTGGGGTATCAAAGTCTGGCTCTCCAGCACTTAAAGCAATAACATTGCGCCCTAATGCTTTTAAATGACGGGCCTTTTGAGAAGCAGCAATTGTTGCAGAAGGTTTGATACGAGACAGTTTGTCGGCAATAAAAGCCATAATTTAAAATCCTTATATTATATCAACAAATGGTTATTGCTTTAAGGATATTCTATAAGAGATTATATTGTATGCAATAAAAAACTTCCAAAATACTCTTACACGGGCTTTATATTCTTCTTTTTTGAGATATTTTACAAGATAATCTCTTCGTAGATTTTATGAAAGTTTTTGAGGAAGTATAAAAGAGGTTTGATGAATTGTGCAAAGGAGATAAACAGTCTTTTATTTTAACAAGGTAAAATAATGCTTTATACAAAATAAAAAATCTTCGTCGTTACAGACGAAGATTTCTAAATAAAATATTGCAGAATTTAAACTTTAAAGTGCTGCAAGGTTACCAGCGGCAAATTTTCCTGAACGACGATCTTGAAGAACATCATAAGAGATTTTTTGCCCTTCATTAAGACTGTTTAGACCTGAACGCTCGACGGCAGAAATGTGTACAAATACATCTGCACTACCATCACTAGGCTGAATGAATCCGAAACCTTTTGTTGTATTAAACCACTTAACTGTTCCTGTAGACATAGGAAACTCCTTAGAATATATAATTATATTGAGCATTGAAGCTTTTATTCCTTCAATACGGTTGTAGATCGAAATTAGGTGGGAGAAGTTTCGTCGAAAGTGCAGATTGCACAGGAAAGAAAGTCACGTAACCGAAAATTCGATGAAACCTCTATAAAAGTTTTTAGAACAAAAAGCAAGTCTTAATCAATTTTTATATAAAGAAAAAATAAGAAAACAGTGTACATTTTGTTAAGTAGAAAAAAAATCAACTAAAATAACTTTGTAGTGAACGTACCTCAAGGTGCCTTTTTTTGAGTGCTTTAATCGCTTCTACGACGGCTTCGGCTCCAGCTATTGTTGTATAATAGGGAACATTTTGCATGAGTGCTGCATAACGTAATGATTTTGAGTCTGAGATGGCACTGGCAGTACTAGTTGTATTAAAAATTAATTGAATTTGGCGATTACGAATAGCATCTTCAATATGGGGGTGTCCCTCTAGAACTTTGTTGATTTTTTTTGCTTCAACGTGGTGTTCGGTGAGAAATTTTTGTGTTCCACTTGTGGCGACAACAGAAAAGCCAAGCTCAGTTAAACGTTTTACAGGATTTAAGATGCGTTTTTTATCTTCATCTCTTACAGAAACGAACAAAGTTCCTTCTTTAGGGAGTTTTACACCAGCTCCAAGTTGGGCTTTAGCAAAAGCAAGCGAAAATTCATAGTCAAGTCCCATAACTTCACCGGTTGAGCGCATTTCTGGACCAAGAAGTGTATCAACACCTGAAAAACGAGCAAAAGGAAATACTGCTTCCTTGACGGCAATATGTTGTTTTTTTTGCAAAGAAGGTAATCCACCATAAGCTTGAAGAGCATCATGAAGCGTTTCTCCTGCCATAATACGTGCAGCCATTTTAGCAATAGGGCGACCAATCGTTTTTGCAACAAATGGGACAGTACGTGAAGCACGGGGATTGACTTCTAAGACATAAATGGTGTCATCTTTTATAGCATATTGTACATTCATTAAGCCGCGAACATGAAGTGCTTGGGCTAATGCTTTGGTTTGGCGCTCTAATTCAGTAACTATTTTATTTGAGAGCGTATGGACTGGTAGAGAACATGCTGAATCACCAGAGTGGATACCAGCTTCTTCAATATGTTCCATAATACCAACGATTAGTGTTTCTTTGCCATCACATAGACAATCAACATCTACTTCAATTGCTTCTGTTAAATAGGTATCAAAGAGAAGCGGATTTTTACCAAGCAATATATTGATTTGTCCTGTTGTGTCGTTAGGATAACGGACTTTGATATCTTCTGAAATTAATTCAGGGACACTTTCAAGTAAATAATTTTGTAAGCTACGTTCATCACGAATAATTTGCATAGCACGTCCTCCTAAAACATAAGAGGGACGTACAACCAAAGGGAAGCCTAGTTCGTGGGCAATGAGGCGTGCTTGTTCAATGGAGTGGGCAATACCATTTTGAGGTTGTGTTAAATTAAGTTTAAATAACAGTTTTTGAAAGCGGTCTCTATCTTCTGCTAAGTCGATAGCGTCAGGTGAAGTACCTAGGATGGGGATATTGTGTTTTTCTAGAGCGCTTGCCAATTTTAAGGGTGTTTGTCCGCCAAATTGGACGATGACTCCAACCAAATCTCCTTTTTCCTGTTCTGCTTCTAAAATAGCGATAACGTCTTCTGTTGTTAAAGATTCAAAGTAAAGGCGATCAGAGGTATCATAGTCGGTTGAAACTGTTTCAGGATTACAGTTAATCATAATCGCTTCAAATCCTGCATCACGCAGTGCAAAAGCAGCGTGGCAGCAACAGTAATCAAATTCAATACCTTGCCCAATGCGGTTTGGTCCACCGCCTAAAATAGCAATTTTTTTACGTTCAGAAACGTGTGCTTCCGAGTGCTCTACACCTGCAAAGGGAACTTCATATGTTGAATACATATAGGCTGTAGGAGAAGAAAATTCAGCGGCACAAGTATCAATCCGTTTGAAGACGTGTTTAACATTCAGTGATTTGCGTAAAGCTGCGATATAATCAGGTTCTTTCCCTGTAAGGGAGGCTAATCGCGCATCTGAAAAGCCCATAGCTTTTAACATACGTAAGTTATCTGCGTCTTGGGGTAATCCATGAATGCGGATACGCTGCTCCATTTCAATGATGGAGGCTATTTGTTCTAAAAACCACGGATCAATTTTGCTAATTTGGTGAATCTCGTTTAAGGGTAAGCCTGTGCGCATGGCTTGAGCAATATAGCGTAGACGATCAGGGCTTGGTATGGCAATGGCGGAGCGTATAGAACTTTTTTCATCACCTTCAGCATGCTCTGGAATCACAATTTCATCAAGACCCGTAAGCCCTGTTTCAAGTCCACGGAGTGCTTTTTGTAATGATTCTTGAAAAGTGCGTCCAATTGCCATGACTTCTCCTACAGATTTCATCGCAGTTGTGAGGACAGGTGATGAACCGGGAAATTTTTCAAACGCAAAACGAGGAATTTTTGTCACAATATAGTCAATAGAAGGTTCAAATGATGCTGGTGTTGCACCACCCGTGATATCATTTTTTAATTCATCAAGTGTATAACCAACAGCCAGTTTAGCCGCTACTTTAGCAATGGGAAACCCCGTTGCTTTTGAGGCAAGCGCTGAAGAGCGAGAAACACGCGGATTCATTTCAATAACAATGAGGCGCCCATTTTCAGGATTGACAGCAAACTGTACATTGGATCCCCCCGTTTCAACGCCAATTTCACGCAAAACAGCAATCGAAGCATTACGCATACATTGATATTCTTTATCGGTTAAGGTGAGAGCAGGTGCTACAGTGATCGAATCACCGGTATGAATCCCCATTGGATCAATGTTTTCAATAGAACAAACGATGATACAATTGTCGTTCTTATCACGAACAACTTCCATCTCATATTCTTTCCACCCTAAAACACTTTCTTCAATTAATACTTCTGTTGTTGGTGAAGCTTCAAGCCCACGTTCAATAATTTCATAGAATTCAGAGCGGTTATAAGCAATTCCACCACCAGTTCCACCAAGGGTAAATGAAGGACGAATAATAGCTGGAAGCCCGACAACATCAAGAGCTTGAACTGCTTTTGCTGTTGCATGGGCGATATAATGTTGTTTGCGATCAGCTTCGGTATGTCGCCAGTTGCGCTCAAGTTCTTCGAGTGCTTTGTCAAGCGCAGCACCAGAAAGCTTTGCTTTAAGTTCAGCACACGTTTTTGCGTGTTGTTGGCGATTTTCTTCTTTCAGTTCTGTTGCATTGGCTAACATAGAGCGTGGCGTTTCCAAACCGATTTTTGCCATCGCTTGGCGGAATAAAGCACGATCTTCAGCTTTATCAATAGCATCAGCATTGGCTCCTATCATTTCAACATGATAGCGGTCTAAAATCCCCATACGCTTTAATGATAAAGCAGTATTGAGGGCTGTTTGTCCTCCCATAGTGGGTAAAAGGGCATCGGGACGCTCGTGGGCAATAATTTTGGCAACTATTTCAGGAGTAATGGGCTCTATATAAGTTGCATCAGCTAGATCTGGATCTGTCATAATCGTGGCAGGATTAGAATTTACCAAAATAATTCGGTAACCTTCTTCTTTTAATGCTTTACAGGCTTGAGTGCCTGAATAATCAAATTCACATGCCTGACCAATGATAATAGGTCCTGCTCCGATGATAAGAATAGATTTTATATCTGTGCGTTTGGGCATGACTTTTTCCTATGACAAATCTATGTGCGATTGTTGCGGGCAAAATATTTCAGTTCTGAGGCTACAATCATTTTATAAGTTAAGTGACAAAGAAAGTAAGCATTAAAATACCTTTTCCATGCTTTTTTTCATAAAATTGAAGATAAATTTCTTTTTTGAGTTGAGTCATCTCATCAGTCTATCAAAAGTATGACCTTTGATAAAAAAATAATAACAGTGCTCCAACAAATTAGAATATTCAAGCATACGTGGAGCATAAAAAGCCAGAACATCTTTCCAATCCATTGCCTGCATATTTTGTGTTTTATGACGTTTTTTGCCTAAGAGAGCACGCGCTTTTTCTGTTGCTTCTAAGACATAAGCCCATTATTTATGGTTCGATGGGATTTCGTAAAATGAAATAGGAAACTTATCGTGTTGTTCGGTAAAATACTGCCGTTTAGAGCTGTGATATAAGGTATGAAAATTTACCACATTAAGGTGTTTTTTTGTTAGAGTGTATGATAGAATTCAGGACAAGATTTGTCTGTAGAGAGCTTATGAAATAAACCATATAAAATGGTTTCTGTTGGAATCTGTTATATAAAAAGCAAGATTGTTGATAGATCGGCTCTGGTCGAAGTTTCCGTTTTAGGGTAGGAAGACAGTCAATCTATGTATCTTTCCATTTCATAAAAGGGTGAGAGTGTATTTTAATACAATGGCTAAGGATATAATTTCAGAATGATTTTGTTTGTTTTTAAAAGATAGTGAATACTCTCCTTTTACTTTATTGATGATGTTCAAGACTTATTTAAAATATAAAGAAGGCTAAAATGCTGAACATTTCCCAAACGAGATTCTGTTTGAAAGATGTATCAATAGGAAAGCTTTTGGTGGCTAGGTCTCAAAAAGGGATTTGTCATATAGCGTTAGGAGACACTATAGAGCAATTATTACAGGAGTTTACGATACGCTTTGGTGATGCACAACAAGTTGTAGGTGACAATACATTTAAGAGAGAAGTTGCCCATATTATAGCCATGATAGAAACACCTAAGCTGGTAAAAAAATATAATTTTCCCTTAGATATAAATGGTACAGTTTTTCAACGACAAGTATGGGCAGTATTATGTGATATACCATGTGGTGAAACAATTTCCTATGAGATCTTAGCGTGCCGTATTGGTATGCCGAAAGCTTTTCGTGCCGTTGCTAATGCCTGTGCACGTAACGAATTGGCTGTTATCATTCCTTGTCATCGTGTTGTGTGTAAAAATGGTTTTATTTCAGGGTATCGTTGGGGGGACAAACGGAAACAGATTTTACTACAACGAGAACAAAATGGAGAAATTTAACTTTGTGTGATGGGCATTATAATCGTTACAGTTGTTCCTTTCATTTCTTTTGAAGTAATTTCAAGTTTTCCTTTGTGGAGTTCTAGCAAGGAGCGTGAAATGGCTAAGCCAAGACCTGAGCCCGTATGAGATTTAGTAAGCTGATTTTCAACTTGTTCAAAAGGTTGCCCAAGTTTTTTAATTGCTGATTGGGGAATACCAACACCTGTATCTGTAATTTTAAAAATAAGATTATTTTTTTTCTTGAAAGCGCAGACATCAATATTTCCACCAGAAGGCGTAAATTTAACGGCATTAGAGATGAGATTAAGAAAAATCTGTTTCATTGCACGACCATCAACTTCAGCATGAAGTTCTGGGGTAATGTTTGTTGTAACAACAATATTTTTTTCTTGAGCTTGAGGCGTTAATGTTCGTACTGCTTCACTAATGATGGGCTCAAGATCGGTATTTTTACAATCAAGCGTAAATCTTCCTGCTTCGATTTTTGACATATCAAGGATGTCATTGATAAGGGTTAGAAGATGGGTTCCTGAATTGTAAATATCATGCATATATTCCTTATAGCGTTGTGAACCAAGAGGACCAAAAGTTGATTGCAACATGATGTCTGAAAAACCAAGAATAGCATTCAGAGGCGTGCGCAATTCATGAGACATATTGGCTAAAAATTCTGATTTAGCCTTATTAGCACTTTCGGCGCGTTCTTTTTCTGCTTTCAAACTTTTATTAAGTTTTTCAACTTCTGTTGCGCGTTGTTGAGCACTCCCTCGCGCGCGCTTGAGTTCTTGAATGAAAGAAAAAAGACGCCTTTCACTGTCTTCAAATTTTTCCTGTTGTTGTTTAAGCTCAGAAATGTCAGTACCAATACAAACCAATCCTCCATCTTGGGTTCGTCGTTCGTTAATTTTGAGCCAACAACCATCTGCCGTTTGGCGAATACTGGTTAAGTTACCAGTACCATCATCTTTAAGGGGATATTCACTGAGTGCAGGGCGTGCCATGGCTTCAACGGTTGCACGTTGGATACCTGATTGTAGAATTTGTTTAGGAATAGCGGCATATTCGCAAAATTTGCTGTTGGACATGACTAAACGTCCTTCAGCATCCCACAAGACGAAAGATTCTGAAATGTTTTCAATCGCATCACGGATACGAAGGTCGGCTTGCGCCGTTTGTTCAGCCAATTGTTGCTGTTCACTAATATCGAAAGAAATACCAACCAAATGGGGGTCTTCTTCTTCAGTCACTTCGGCACGAATGCGCATCCATACATAATGACCATCAGCATGACGCATAGGAACGTTAATATCGATATGCTTTTTTTTACCGCTCATTAATTCCTGAGCAAGGTCAAAAAAATTCGCATCATTTGGATTGATAATGGCGCTAATTTGGGAAATTGAGAGCAATGCATCTTGAGGGACATAGCCGAGCATTTCGTACATTGCTCGTGACCAGTAGACGCGTCCACTTGCCATATTCCAATCCCATAGTCCACAGCGTCCACGCATCATTGCCATATCAATACGGTTTTGAATTTTTTCTGAAACAAGATCTGTTTTGCGTGCTCGTACAATTTGGTTATAATAAGCATAAAGAAGAGCGAGGATAACGCCACTAGTTCCAATGAACATGGTTATATTTAACGAGAGAGCTTTCCGCCATTCCATGTAAATATGTTGTATTTTTTCACTGATGAATACCCCATATTGTCCATTTTCTGTTTGCTGGAAGGAAGCAAGAGCAGGAATATCTTTTCCTATTGTAATTTTCATGATTCCAGCATGTTTTCCTAGAGCTTGTAAAGTAATGCTTTCAGAGGTAAAATCCTGTAAGGGTTTTCCTAAGACAATCTCGGAACTTGATGAAGCTAGGACATTGCCTTTTTGATCGACAATAGCAATAACAGCGTTGGTTTTTATAAAACCTTTGTTACGAAAATTGGTTAGGATATTTTGTAAATGATTATGAGAAAGAGCAGCAGCTTTTCCTTGTCGAGTGGCGGCAAGTAAGTCACGGTCGATTGTATTGGTAATATGAGAAGCTAAGAGAGTGATGGTAGAATGCGTGTTTTTATCAATTGTGTTGCGCCAATCATAGATTGATAGGAAACGGATTGCTGCTAGTATAACAAGAAATGCAAGAATTACAAATGGGAGTGAACGTCGCAGCCAAGGTTCAATAAAAAGAAGTTTTTTATAGGAAGAACCAGAAAATAGATTGGTACGCTCTGTCCGCTCCTTGCGACTTTGAGCGCTTGATTTTGAATCAGCATACACCTCCCTTGGCGCATTATATGCGTCCAATTTAGCCATCTCGCGTTCCTTTAATTCTGGAATAATATGATTTAAAAACTGCTTCGATATTCATAGTAACCCCATCGAGTGCAATGAATCAAAACAGGAGTCTTCTGTCCAGTCTTTTTTTTAAAAAAAATAATTTTACTTTTATGATTTTGGAATATGAAAAGAAAAAAGTACTTTAAACGTGATCTATAAACAGGCTTAGATTGCCTGTTTATAGATTTAATGATGATCGAATAGTTTATAGAATTTATTTAAAAAAATATTATAGCATATTGATTTAAAATATTTTTTTGTTTCAAGTGAGCAGACGGTTGATGATATCAGCAACATCGCTTGATAATTTTGGCGCAGCAGCAATCATTTTTAATTCAGTTTCAAGTTTTTGTTGTCGAATAGGTTCTAATTGTCGCCAAGAGCGCATCATTGTTAATAATCGTGAAGCAAGCTGTGGATTTTTTTTGTCAATTTCCAAAATGACTTGGCAAAGAAAATGATAAGACGCTCCATCCATCCTATTAAAGCCCGTGAGATTGTTAGAGGCAAAAACACCGATTAGGGAACGTACACGATTAGGATTATCTTGTGAAAAAAGCGGATGTTGCATGAGCTTTTGAACATTCTCGAGTGTTGATGTGCCAGCAACCATTGCTTGAATAGAAAACCATTTATCCATGACCAAAGGGTCATGCCGATAGCGGTTTTCAAAATCATTTAAGGCATTTTGTGCCTGCTCACTTTCATTAAAACGCTTCACGAGAACAGCGATACTCGCCATACGGTCAGTCATATTATCAGCTGTTGCATACTGTATAGCAGCTCGATTTGGATTGGCTTCAGCAATGGAAAGGTAATCCAGTATGATATTCTTTAATGCTCGCTTTCCAGCTTGTGCTGTGTTTGGTGAATAGGGCTCTTGGGTTTGCATTTGTCCATAGAATTTTGTTAAGAGATCTTGATGAGTTTGTGCAAGTGAAGCTAAAAACTGATGGCGGACATAATGAATACGATCTGGATCAATATTTTTACCGATTGTATGAGCAAGCTCAACTTCACTAGGTAAATTTAAACAGAAGGCACGAAATTCAGGCTCTAAGGTTTCATCTGTTATGATCGTTTCAATCAGCTTTAGCAAAGCAGAAGGGAGTGTTGCTTTTTCTTGTGTTTTATCTTGAATGCTGTGAATCAAAGCTTGCGTCATTAAATGATTAAGAGATTGCCAGCGATTGATGTGATTGTCATCATGTTGTGCAAGAAAAATAAGTTCTCTTTCATTGAATGGAGTGTGTAGAATGATTGGTGCTGAAAAGTCTCGCAGCAGTGATAAAACGGGTTTTTCACGCAGTCCCTTTAATGTAAACGTTTGGCTTTCCTTGGATAAAAGCATAACATCTGATTGAATATCTGTATCTGCTTCATAGGTGAGGTTTTCTCCGTTAGATCCTAACAAGCCAAATACGATAGGGATAAGCATAGGCTTTTTTGTATTTTGTTGTGGGGTTGCGGGAATATGTTGCTTTGTATGAATTGTTAAAACACCATCGCTATAATGACTATCGATTTCTACATTGGGTGTTCCTGCTTGTTCATACCATAGCATGAATTGGGAGAAGTCTTGACCAGACACTTCAGCAAAACAGGTAATAAAATCTTCAATTGTACAAGCTTGTCCATCATGACGTTGAAAATAAAGATCAGTGCCTTTACGAAACAGAGTAGGACCTAAAATAGTTCGTATCATGCGAACAACTTCAGCACCTTTTTCATAAACAGTTGTGGTGTAAAAATTATTAATTTGGCTATATTGACGAGGACGTACAGGATGCGCAAGAGGTCCTGCGTCTTCTGCAAATTGCGTCGCTTTTAATGCTTTTACATTTTCAATTCGCTGTAGGCTGCGTACATTTTGATCTGATGAAAATTCCTGATCACGATAAACAGTGAATCCTTCTTTTAAACAGAGTTGAAACCAATCGCGACAGGTAACACGATTACCGCTCCAATTATGGAAATATTCATGTGCAATGACACGTTCAACATTTCTATAATCCTGATCGGTTGCTGTTTCAGGATCGACAAGAACATATTTATCATTAAAAACGTTAAGGCCTTTGTTTTCCATTGCTCCCATGTTAAAGTCGGACACAGCAACAATATTGAAAACATCAAGATCATATTCGCGTCCGAAACATTGTTCATCCCAACGCATGGAACGTTTAAGAGCATCCATTGCATAGGTTGCGCATTCGGTTTTTCCTTTTTCTACATAGATACCAAGCTCGATACATCGTCCAGATACAGTTGTAAAATGGTCTTCTAACTTATCAAGATCTCCACCTACTAAAGCAAAGAGATAAGATGGTTTGGGATAAGGATCTTCCCAAATGGCAAAATGGCGATTATTCTCTAAAGTTCCTGTTTCCACCAGATTACCATTTGAAAGCAAGATTGGGATTGTTTGGATATCTGCTTCAATTTTCACTCTATAGGTAGAAAGAACATCTGGTCGGTCGTAAAAATAAGTAATACGACGAAAACCTTCCGATTCGCATTGTGAGCAATAAACACCATTTGAAAGATAAAGCCCCATAAGTTGGCGGTTGCTTTCAGGATTCAGTTCCGTAACCAATTTCAATGTAAAAGGAGCCGTTGGTGGCGTTGTAATTTCTAAACGTGAAGGCATCACTTTATAAGTGTTTGGGGCTAATATCTCATCATTAATAGAAACGGAAATTAAAGTAAGATCATCACCAGAAAGAACTAGAGGTGTTAATTCTTTTGTATCGTGACGGGATTCAATAGACAATATGGCTGTAACATAGGTTTTTGTCGGTGCTAATTGGAAAGAAAGTTGTGTTTTAGGGATAACGTAAGGGGTTGGTTGGTAGTCTTCCAAACGATAAATAGATGTTATTGGCTGTTTCATAGTTTTTTCCCATTTGTATTTTAAGAGTTAAAGAAGGGTGTGTTAATTTTAGAAGCAATATAGGATTAAAGAATTACAAAAGGCTGTCGAGGCGATTTTTTACTTCTAAGAAGTCTATCCATGTAAGCTTCTTTTGACTAGGGGTTCTAAGAAGGTAAGCTGGATGGAAAGTTGGCATAACAGGTATTTTTATATTATCCTCGCTTTCATAGATATGCCATTTCCCTCTTGTTCGGATAATCCCATTTTGAGATCCAGTAAGAAACTGTGCAGCAACGCTTCCCAGTGCTATAAGAACACGAGGACGCGCTAAATAAATGTGCCGTTCAATAAAAGGGCGGCACAAGGCAACTTCTCTTGGTGTTGGTGTACGATTTCCTGGTGGACGCCAAGGAATAGTGTTGGCAATGTAAACATTATTTCTTGTTAAGCCAATTGATGCGAGGATTTTATTAAGCAACATCCCAGCTTTTCCCACAAAAGGAATTCCTTGTATATCCTCGTCTCGTCCTGGTGCTTCGCCTATAAGCATCAGGGGGCTTCCTGCAGTTCCATCTGAAAAACAGGTATTTTTTGCTGTCAATTTTAATGAACAGCCATTAAATGCAAGGAGAGCAGATTTTAATTCATCAAGTGTTTTTGCATTTTTTGCACTCTCTATAGCAGTGGATTCATTTTGTATAGTCCTAGAGTTATGCAGCTGATGATGATCTAATTTTACGGTTGGAGATGTTTTGGGAGATGCTTGTTGATTATGAGAAATGTTCACAACAGATATTAATTTTCTCTCTGAACAAGCAGACTGCTTAAAACGATCAATAGGAAAATCTGTCAGAACGGCATCCGCACCACTTTCTTTATAAAAGTTTAAGAGTTCTTCATAGGAAATTGAGCACGGCGTTTGATTTAACATTTTACTTTTTCTAATGATCTAGCGATTATAGATCAAACAAAATTATCCTTCAAGTTTTATTAAATGTATTCGCTAGCCATTAGTGTATAAGAACGCTGATAGGATTCTTTCTTTTCACAAAAAAGGCAAATCGTAAAATGCGAATGTTCGCGATTATATGCATCTTTAAATGTATAATTTATTTAAATTGCGCTATTTCAAATTTTTAAACAGACTAAACTCACTCATAATAAAAGAATCTTTTACTGAACGCAAGTGGTGTGATAATATTTTTTATTATTATATTCTATATTTAATACTTAATGAAAGTGAATTTTGTATTATTTTATTTATAAAATTAATTATAAATTTTATATTATTGTATTATTATATTTTTTTAATAACTTTTATTAAAAATATTAAATATATTAATTGAAATATATAAATATTACTTTTATATAAGAAAATACTAAGACGTTATAAACTATTTTTACAATGGGTTAAAAGCAATGTGTGGATATATGCTTTTGCTTTTTTTACAGCTGAAATGAGAGGTTCATTTAATGCCAAATGCGCTGCAATAGCGCTTGAAAGAATGCAACCTGTTCCTCGCATTGTTCCTTTTAAACGTGGAGTAGAGATATTTATGACTTCAGTTTTGTCAATGAAGCTATCAATTGCAAGAGGACCTTCTGCATGTCCCCCTTTTACTAAAATAGAGCGAGCTCCCAATGACAAAAGTTTTTTTGCTTGTTGTATTGCTTGCTTATCATGAGATACCAATGGACTTTGGCTAAGAAGAGAGAGTTCTTCTCTATTCGGTGTTAAAAGATCAACATGAGGAAGCAGTTTATCGATCATAGTGTCGATGATTGTTTCCGTTATTAGTTTTCCTCCTGATGAAGCGACAAGTACAGGGTCCAAAATAACTGGAACATGGGGATAGTCTTTGAGTACGTTACAGATTGCTGCTATAATTGCTTTTGTCCCCGTCATACCGATTTTTATTGCGCTTATTGGATTTGCTTCTAGGGCAGCACGCATTTGCGCAGCGACGAGGTCACCACGCATTGGAATGATTTCGACAACGCGATTATCATCTTGTACGTTAACACAAGTAATTGCTAAATTTGCTTTTATTTGAAAATGCGCAGTGGTTTCTATATCACGAACAATACCAGCACCTCCTGTTGGATCAGTGCCCGCAACAATAAGAATGGAAGGTATCAACGCCATGTTTGTGTCACTTTTATCCACTGCTGTACACGTTCTTCAGGTTTTTTATGGAGGATAATATCAGTCACAACAGCAGCACTATTTGCTCCTGCTTTTAAAACACCAACTGCGCGTTCTGGTGTTAAACCACCAATACCCACCAAAGGTAAAGCACCAATCCGCTTTCTCCATTGTTTGATTTTCTCTAGTCCTTGCGGCATCCATTTCATTTTTTTTAAGATTGTCGGATAAATAGGACCAAGTGCAATATACTCAGGATTAGCAGAGAGTGCGGTATCCAATTCATATTCATCATGTGTACTAAGACCAACTTTTATACCACTTTTACGAATTGCGTGAAGATCAGCATTGCTCAGGTCTTCTTGTCCCAGATGAATAAAATTACACTTTTCATCAATTGCTATTTCCCAATGATCATTAATAATTAATTGTGCTCCCAATTTATTGCATATGTTTTTTGCACGCTTAATATGTTGACGGATTATTTGTTGATTTTCATGTTTCATACGCAATTGTACGAGCTTGATACCAAGAGGAAGCAAACGTTCAATCCAATCAGCGTTATCAACGATGAGGTAAAATGGATCCAGTTTCATGAAAATACCGCTTTTCCAATGATTGGTGTTGAAGGGACTGCTACATTGCGTGCTTCGATCATGCCAGCTTTATATCCCATACGTCCTGCTTGAACAGCTTTAGAAAATGCTTCAGCCATTAAGACAGGATCAGCTGCTTTAGCAACTGCGGTATTAAGCAGTACTGCATCATAACCTAGTTCCATCGCAATGGCGGCATGTGATGGGCGTCCAATGCCGGCATCAATAACAAGAGTAGCATCAGGAAGGTAAGCACGAATAGAACGCAATCCATCAGTATTATGAGGTCCTTTGGCAGAACCAATAGGAGCACACCAAGGCATAATAACACGGCAACCAATGTCGAAAAGTTTTTCAGCAACAATGAGATCATCCGTTGTATAGGAAAAAATTTTGAAACCTTCATTGTTTAAAATTTGAGCAGCTTCGATTAAGGAAAAAATATTTGGCTGTAAGGTGTCTGAATTACCGATAATTTCGAGTTTAATCCAAGCTGTTTTAAAAAGATCTCTTGCTAATTGCGCTGTGGTTACGGCTTCTTTAACAGTATAACAACCAGCAGTATTAGGAAGCACTGTTACCCCAAGATCTTGAAGAAATTGCCAAAATTGTCCACCTTGTTTTCCTCCTGCAGTTTCACGGCGCAAGGAAACAGTTACAATTTCCGTATTCGATTTATGAATAGCATCACGAAGGATTGCTGGTGAAGGATATTGCGCTGTACCTAATAGAAGACGGGAAGAGAATTGTCGTCCATAAAGATTCAGCATAATTTTAGCCTCCTTGCATTGGGCTTAAAATTTCAATTTTATCTCCTTCATGCAAGACAAATTGGCTTCGTGCATCTATAGGAACAACTTCAGCGTTAACAGCAGTTGCAAGCCAATTCCCTTCATACCCCAATTCTTCAAGCAAGAGACCGAGAGTCATAACTTCTGTTTGGACTGTTTCACCATTAACAAATATTTGCATGCTTTATTCCAATGCCAATTTCATTGCTCGTTTTGCCATTTCTGGAGACAACAGAAAACCATGTCTATAAAATCCATTAATAGAAATAAAGTTACCATCTTTATGCACAGAAGGGAAGTTATTAGGATAACATGGACGAACACCAACGCCAGATTCAATAATTTCTGCTTCAGCAAAAGCAGGATGTAAAGTATAAGCCGCGTTGAGCAGTTCCATCATTGATCTTACAGAGATTGCACCATCAAAGTCACTTTCAATCATCGTTGCACCAATCATAAAAATATTATCTTGTCGAGGTACAATGTAAAGAGGAAACCGTGGGTGAAGAAGACGAATTGGACGCGAAATTTTAATATCGGTGCAGCGCACGAGAAGCATTTCACCGCGTACGCCCCGTATATTTTTATCTTTTCCTAAACGTGCTATTCCTGTCGCATCAATAACAATATCAAAATTTTTTTCAGCCTTCTCTACATCAACAAAACAGGCTCCATTGTTGAGAAGCTTTTCTTTTAAAGCCATAAGTGCTTTGCGAGGGTCAATATGGGCTTCATTTTCATAAAAGAGTGCACAGTTAAAACGTTCAGCAAGATCTGGTTCAAGATGAGCTATTTCTGTATTATCTATGGTTTTGTGATTATGCGTACGCACAGAAAATCGTTCAAGCTCTCCTCTATCTCGTGTAGGTGCAACCACTAAAGTACCTTTTTGTATGACAAGGTTGGGGAGCGTTTTACGCCACCATTGTATAGCTTGTACACCAAGATCTTCAACAATTTGTTCTGCACTTTCCCTTTCACAGTAAGGTGCGAGCATTCCTCCTGCATACCAACTAGCACTTCCTATAGGTGAATGAGAGGGGGCTGATACAGTAACAGAAGCACCTTTTTGCTTTAACATAAAGGCAGCTGTTAAGCCGCCTACACCTGCACCTTTGATAAGAATGTTCTTCAACTATTTACTTTCTTTTTTTGAGGAGGAACAATTTCCATATAAAGGTCACCATTTTTCTGATATTTTTCGGCCATGGCGATCATACCTTCCCCTTTTGTTTTTCTTATTGCGGCTGCCTCACGAATATCATGGGAAATACGCATAGAACAGAACTTTGGTCCACACATGGAACAAAAATGCACCAATTTATGGGCTTCTTTAGGCATTGTCTCATCATGAAAGGCACAGGCTGTTTCTGGATCAAGAGAAAGGTTAAATTGATCATGCCATCTAAAATCAAATCGTGCACGCGAAAGAGCATTATCGCGCAATTGTGCTCTAGGCAAACCTTTGGCAAGGTCTGCGGCATGAGCAGCAATTTTATAAGTAATCACACCAGTTTTTACGTCATTCCTATCGGGCAGTCCTAGGTGTTCTTTAGGTGTTACATAACACAACATAGCAGTTCCAAACCATCCAATCATAGCGGCACCAATTGCTGATGTAATATGGTCATAACCAGGAGCAATGTCTGTTGTAAGAGGTCCCAAAGTATAAAAAGGCGCCTCATGACAAAGATCTAATTGTTGCTCCATATTTTCTTTAATTTTGTGCATTGGGACATGCCCAGGGCCTTCAATCATAACCTGTACATCTTTTTTCCAAGCAATTTTTGTCAATTCTCCCAAGGTTTTAAGCTCTGCAAATTGGGCTTCATCATTGGCATCGGCAATAGAGCCAGGACGCAATCCATCCCCCAATGAAAGAGAGATGTCATACGTTTTTGCAATATCACAAATTTCATCAAAATGTTCATAAAGAAAACTTTCTTTATGATGATGCAAACACCATTTTGCCATAATAGAACCACCTCGTGAAACAATACCTGTTACCCGATCAACGGTCAAAGGGATAAAAGGTAGTCTTAATCCCGCATGAATGGTAAAATAATCAACCCCTTGCTCTGCTTGCTCAATAAGGGTATCACGGAAAATGTCCCATGTTAAGTTTTCGGCAATACCCTGTACTTTTTCGAGTGCTTGATACAGAGGAACAGTCCCGATGGGAACAGGGGCATTTCGAATAATCCACTCACGAATATTGTGAATGTTTCGACCTGTTGAGAGATCCATAACTGTATCTGCTCCCCAGCGAATGGCCCAAACCATTTTATCAACTTCTTCTTCCATAGATGAAGTCACTGCTGAATTACCAATATTGGCATTAATTTTAACACGAAAATTACGTCCAATAATCATGGGTTCGCATTCTGGATGATTAATGTTTTGTGGGATAATGGCGCGTCCACAAGCAATTTCATTGCGAACAAATTCCGCAGTATAAATTTCTGGTATTGATCCAGCAAATGTTTCATTTGATGGTACATTCTGCCGTTCTTCTACTGCTAATCCTTCATTTTCTCGTATAGCCACATATTCCATTTCTTCGGTAATAATGCCTGCGCGTGCGTAAGCCATTTGTGTAATTGCTTTGCCATTTTTTGCTCGTAAAATAGAACGTTTTTGCTTAAAGGCTGGTGTAAGGTTTTTATCAGAAGTCAATCCATTATCTTCAGGTTTAACTAATCGTGCAGGATAAGTTTCAGTATCATCCCGCTTAGAGAGCCAAGGCAAGCTAATTGCTGGCAGGCCTTTTGTAATATCAATGATCATATCTTTATCTGTGTAGGGGCCAGAAGTATCGTAGACGTTTAAAGGTTTTTCACCACTGCCATCAGCCAGTGAAATTTCACGCAATGGTACGCGCACATCAGAAAAGAGAAGGCTCTGTTGATAAATTTTGCGTGAAGCGGGAAAGGGGCTACAACTGATTGATGGAGTATTTTTCTGCACAAACTTTTTCCTTATAGACACAGAGTTCAAAAATAGGTTGCGATGTTAATGGAGTTATGATGTTAATGGAGATGTATTCAAATTATCAATTACGAGCATTCACGAGCATTCAGAAGAATAGGGATAGTATTGCTTTATAGCAAAGAAACCCCAATACATCTCAAGAAAAATTATTTTGAAAAACTGAAACAATATCTATTCTAATATTTGCATGCCTCCTCCCACTTGAAGTATTTTTGTTAATACGAATATGGTTGGCTTAAATATCTATATTGTCAATCATAAAAATATATTTTAAACAATTTTGGTTTGTTTTTAAGAGTGAAAATAGATATTATGAAGTGATAAACTATGATATTGAAGCTTTTATAAACCAGAATAAAGTTAAAAACGGACTATCAGGGAAAAGTAGATAGTTTATGGCTCTGATTGAGATTTTTTTCATATTAAAATAATAACTCAGAATACCATAAGATCCTCTCATCATATATCTTTTCATATAAAAACATTTCCTTGCACGTCATAAGTGGGAGCGTATAGGGCAAAGCACTTGAAGAAAGGAAGCCAAATGTCATTTAATGAACATTCTAAGATGTGAGGCTGTCAAAACGTGGGGGACAACAAAATGTATGATGGATTCCACTTGTATCTTCAAAATCTTAAAGCTGATGATCTATAATGGCTTGCTATTGTATCATGGACGTGCGCTGTCGTAAAATGAAAGGAGTATATTTTGAGCAATATTTCTTAAAAAGTGCGTAATATGCAATATCATTATATTTTGTTTGGGGTATTCTATTCTTCATGAGGGGGATGTTCCCATTAAGAATGCGATAAACAAAAGCGTGAAACAATACCTAATCTTTATTATTAAAAATAATATTGTCTTGAATTAAGAAGAACACCAATAATTGCAAGATGTTGTTTAGAATGATTTATTGTTCTTGCAAAAAAAATATACATATAATAATATATAGAGGGAGATGTGCTAAGTGTGGGAGGGGAAAAGTTGGTTATGGGGCGTTTAAAAAACAAGGATATTGTTCATAAAAATTGGAGGAGGGGTGAGGTTATGCTTTTTAATTTTTTCCGGATCGGATACAACCTTCAAATTTTGTGAAGGTGTGTGATATTTAATATTTCCAAGTATTTTATTTCCAGTTTAATGAAAGTGTGGAGCAAATGTCCATATTGAATATATTTTCTGTGATACCTTTAGATTGAACAAAAGCTTATTCAAAAAAACATTGGTGCTAATCTTGTGACACAATTTCAGAAATCAATTGAATAAAATAGAACAAAGTATGTGCGTGGGAATAAAAACATAATGAAGCATATAAAAAATTTGAAGCTAATTTTTAAAATTTTAATACAAATGATAGCTAAAAGATAGAATTTCTTTGTTTAAAATATATGGTATAAAATATCGACGAGATAGATTTAAGCTATTGAAAAAATAAAAAAAGATAATGTTTAAGTCAGAAACTTTCTATGTGGATGATAAGTTATTACATTCAGTAATGGTTATATGAAATCCATAATAAGGAAAAATTTGAATAGTATTTATAAATTTTGCAACAAGATGCAAGATTTAAAAAATAATTATATAACAACAGCAAAGCAACAAAACAAGATATTAAGTAACATCAGATGAGGTAGTTAGATTATACATTAGAAGAGAAAGCATTAATACTAATGTTATGAAAAGCGTCTGGTGAATTTAGGTTATAAAATTGGAAGGAGTGAAGAGAGATAAAATACGTAAATAAGGATGGTGCAGTGGTTATGATGTACCAGTCAACAGCGGCAGCACATTTTAGTGCACAGAACGAGAAGTTGTTAGAAAAACTATGAAAATAATGGGGGATTTAAAATGTCTAATATTTACGATTGGTCTCTAAAGGCTGATGAAAATGCTTATTCAGATAGTATCATTAATTGGGCAGAAGGACAGCCGCCTAGTTCTGTTAATGATAGTGCACGGGCGATGATGCAGCGCGTGCGCGAATATCTTGCAGATAATGGTGGATCTATTAATTCAAGCTTTATAGTAAATTTGGAAGATAAAACAACATTAATTACCTTAAAGACAGTTTCGCCTATAAAAAAATACAACAATGATATCGTCATACGTTTTAAAGCTTGTGGTGTAAATATTGGCGTGACAACAATAACTGTTAATAATATAGGAGAAAAGCTTATCTATAAAGCCACTGATACGGGGGTTATACCATTAGAAGGTGGAGAATTTCAAACAGATGGCATTTATGAAATAGTATACAATAATGGTGTTTTAATAAAAGAGCATGAGGGTTGGTATTTATTAAACCCTACACCACCAAAGATAGAAAGTTTCCCCTCTGGATTCATTGCAACATTTGCTATGCAAAATGTGCCAAATGGTTGGCTTTTATGTGATGGTAAGGCCTATAAGCGTGAAGATTATCCGCAGTTATTCGAGGCAATAGGTGATAAATGGGGAAAAGACAGCAATAAAACTTTTAAAGTTCCTGATTTTAGAGGTATGTTTTTACGCGGCTTTGATAATGGTCGGGGTTTAGATGGTGGTAGAAAGTTTGCAGATGAACAACAAGATAGCATAAAATCACATACGCATATTGGGAGTATTGAAAACGCAGGCGAGCATGCGCATAATTTTGAGTATCAAGGGGTAGGATGGCCCGTTGGTGATATTGGGAGACTCCCGAATCATTATACTTATAATGCGACCCTGAAAGGGAGAACAGCTTCTGCTGGTGCACATACACACAAGGTAACTCTTTCCCATACGGGTGAGGCAGAAACGCGCCCTGTTAATACAACCGTTGTCTATGCTATAAAATCATGAGTATGTTTAAGTAATAATAATAATCTATACACCTTGATAATTTTGTTAACGCGGAGCAATTCCGCGTTATTTTCTATGCATATGAAAAGGAAATCTATATTGTTAATAGGATACTTGAGAGAGTCAAAAAACAATTTTAAAATGATTGAAAGAAAGAGTTAAGGATATAATTTATTATAAAAAAAAGAAAATCATAACTTTTTTATAATTGTACGATAACATAGGGAAAATGTGTAAAAATCATTTAAACTGTGCCGTGAAGAGATCTGGAGATATATTTTTTCATAAGGTGTTTTGATAGGGGAAGGTAATAAAATTATTCAACCTGAGGCATAAAAAAGTACAATATTTTTAGCGTTTTTTGTGCAAAAATAGCATACCCCTGTATGAGTTAATTCATCTTATAAAGATATTTTTCACCTTGTTGTCGATTTCATTTCTTTGCATTGCCATGGTAGGAGGCTTTATCTGTAAATGATAGTGTACCCCTTTGAGTGGAATCATCGTTATGCTTGTGAAGCAGCAGAGCAACGCTATTTCTATACTCTCTCCTCATCCCTATATTCCGTATTGTTTTTGCATTAGGTGGCTTACAAGAAGCGTTATTGAGTTTATTTTAAAGTTTTTATTCAATAGGTTAATTCTTTATGATATGCCAATAAACAATTTTTTAATAGAGAGAGAAAAGTAAAAATATCATTGTAAATCAATATTTATTTATAAAAAAAGCTAAAGTATATGTGTTATAAAGAAAACATTACCATTAAAGCTACAAATAAATCTTTTATGGAGGGGAGAAAGGTACTTGATTTCTATATAGTCCTTAGAAGATATAAATAATACACCCGTTATTATAACAAAGGCATTTGTATGTATTTCTTGAATCATTTTTATAAAGATAAAAGTGATAGAAAGAGTGGGAAAACGCATATTTATGTTGTATAAATCGTATTATCTAAAAATTTGATAACAAAACAAAACTTCACATGTTTTTAGTTACGTAAAATCTTGAAAGATTTTAAACTGGTATTTTTTTCAAAAAATATCTTTAGGGTAATTGGTCTTCTTTTTTTATGATAGATGACAAAAAGGAATTCATATAAAAATAAAAAAGATTCTTGAATATTTGCGTGTTTTATTTTGCTATGGACTTTAGTTTTTAGATTGAAGCCGATAGCTTAGAGATCTAATTTCATAGGAGGATGTCGTTTGAGGGAGTATAAAAGGGATATCTTCTTTAGGTAATTCAGAAACGTTTAAAGAACAATGATAAACATTGCGGAGATTTTGTGTTGTCAAAACATTAGTTGCATTTCCTTCGCAATAAATCTTACCTTCCTTGAGCAAGATCATGTTATCTGCATAATGTGCCGCGAGATTGAGGTCATGAAGAACAGCAAGAACGCCGCCACCAGAATGAGCAAATTGTTTAGCAATATCCATAACGATGATTTGATGTTGAATATCGAGGCTAGCAATAGGTTCATCTAATATCATCCAGCGAGGAATCCCATTATGAACAGGTTTCCAGACTTGGCAAAGTACACGGGCAAGTTGCACTCTAGCTTGTTCTCCGCCTGATAATTGGTGATAATACAGGTTGCCATAATCAGAAAGGTCAACGCACTCTAAAGCTTTCTGGATAAGATTTTGCAATTCGGCTTTGGCAATGCTAAATTGGTTTACAGAAAGGCCAAGCCCTACAACTTCATGGACTAAGAATGGAAATACGAGCGTTGTTGATTGTGGTAGTACAGCGCGCATTTTTGCCATTACATGAGTTTTTGTTTGGCATACATTATAACCATTTAAGGTTATTTTTCCACTGTAAGGAATTTCACCACTCAGAGCTTTGATAAAAGTACTTTTTCCTGATCCATTAGGACCAATAATAATGGTAAATGCACCACTTTTAGCTTGAAGATTAATGTGTTTAAGAATCTGCTTCTTTCCGCGCTGAACACAAATATTTGTCGCTTCAATCATGAAAAGTCTGTTCCTCGTTTGCATATAAGGATCCATAGAAAGAAAGGTGCACCAAAAAGTGCTGTTACAATCCCAATCGGCAATTCTGCGGGGGCAACAATTAAGCGTGCAAACATATCAGCAAAAATAAGTAATGCTGCTCCCAAGAGAGCAGAGCAAGGAATGAGATAGCGATGATCAGGACCAATGAGCTGACGTAAAATATGAGGAACAATAATACCAATAAAACCAATACCACCACTGACAGCAACAGCACTGCCGCACATAAGAGCAACAAGAGGAATAGCAATATTTTTGACGCGTTGAATATGGAAACCAATATGGCCAGCAACAGCTTCTCCAAGAGCAAGGGCATTAAGTGCTCGTGATAAAAAGGGAGAGAAAAGAAGACCAATAACGATAAAAGGGAGAACGAGCCATACTTTCAACCATGTAGCGCCCGCAAGAGAGCCCAGACTCCAAAAAGTGATATCACGCAGTTGTTGATCATTTGCGACAAAAATCAATGTTCCGACAACAGCACTGCTTAATGCACCAAGAGCAATACCAGCAAGCAGCATGGTTGCAATAGAGGTAAAGCTGTTATGCGTTGCTATTATGTAGAGAATAATCGTTGATAAAAGTCCACCAAAAAAAGCACCTATGATAACTTTATAAGGCTCTAGAAAAGGTGCAAAAGAAACAGGAAAAGCAATGCCGACAACAATTGCTAAGACTGCTCCAAGTCCAGCACCTGCTGATACACCTACAATTCCGGGATCTGCAAGAGGATTACGAAAAAGCCCTTGCATAAGAACACCGGAGACAGCTAAAGCTGCTCCAATCAATAATCCCAAGATAACACGGGGAAGCCTTATGTCGATGAGCACGAGGTAATCACGCGTTTTACTACTTACCGAAAAATCTTGTGTAAGCATCACATGGAGGAGATCAACGAAAGAAACCTTTGCTGCACCATTCAAGAGCCCACCAAAAATACTGAAAATAAGGAATATTATTAAGCTTAATAATAAAATCTTCCCCTGTTTTGAACGGTTTATTTTTTTACCTTCTTTTTCTTTAGGTAAATGCATCCTGGATGTACCGTCTACCATTTTTATCAGCTCTTACCGTTTTGATGTGCACCATAAAGTATCTCAATAAGCTCTCTTGATGCGTCTGCAGTACGTGGACCAAATCCCAAAAAATACATAGCATCCATCTGTTTTATGGCATGATTTTTCGCTGCAGTTGTTGCTTGAACTGCCGGTATGGCTAAAATTTTATCAATGCTGGTTGATCTTGCACCATGTTTTACAAGCAAAATAACATCAGGATCTGATTTCAATAATGCTTCGCCGTTGAGAAGTTTATATCCTTTATAATCGGTGATAGCATTGATAGCGCCTGAAAGTTTGATCATACTATCAGCTGCAGTACCTGTTCCAGATGCCATGACGCGTCCATTTTGCACAGAGAAAACAAAAAGAACACGCTTTGGTGTTGTTACTTTCGCCAAAAGCGCATCGTTGTCTAAAAAATTACGCTTCAATTTCTCAATTAACACCGCGGCTTGCACTTCCCGATGAATGGCTTGACCAACGAGGCGAATCTTTTCTATCACATTTTCACGAGAGTAGTCTTCTGGTATAATCACCAGAGGTATCGATGTTTTTTTGAGAATATCAATTGTTGAAGCGGGACCACTTCCTTCAACAAGCAATATACCCTCTGGAGCAAGTGATAAAACACCTTCAGGTGAAAGAGCACGCATATATCCAAGCACAGGAAGCTTGAGCGCTTCTTGTGGGTAGACGCTTGTACTATCACGAGCGACAAGTTGATCTTGGGCTCCCAATGCATAGACAATTTCTGTAAGTGCTCCGCCGATAGAAACAATTCGAGCATTTTCAGGAAAACGCGTTGCAGGTTCAGCAATTACTTGTTTAGAAAAACAAGTAAGAGAGAGCAGTAAACACGTAAGAAAAAGGTTTGATAACCTATGTAAAAGAGATATGAACATGTCTAACCTTATCTTATCTTAGTTACTGCTGTTTTCTTGGCATGATGGCAAACTATTCAATAAAGAACGCCAATCTTCACGTTCTTTTTGACCCTCCTTGCGTACGCCAAAGAATTGAATAACCATCTCATCATCTTTATCGAAAACTTCAAGTGAACTGACATAACCATCACGGGTAGGTTTGCGAACATGCCATACTCTAGCAATTCCGGACGTGAGTAAATGAAGGTCAAATCTTGGATCAAGAACATTAAGCCAAGGTCCCATTTGCTTAATATTTTTTACAGTCCCACTAAAAATTTGAATACACCCTTTATTCCCAACAAAACACATGATTGGCAGTTCTTGTTGTGCGACTTGGGTAAGCATTATTTCAACAGCATTTACCTGTAATTCATCGGCAAATTCATTACCAACATATTTTACAGCATGATGTCGATTAATTTTAAATTCGGAAATAATTTTGTGAAGTTGGTGTACATCTGTCATTTTCCGCCAACGATCCCGAAAACTCTCAATATCCAATTCTGTTATGTCACATTGGGCTGGAAGAGAAACGGGAAGAATGTTAAGAACAGGAGACTGATCTTCAAGAAGGAGCTTTTCAACAAGTTTATTCCACTCTTCCATATTTGTCATATCTTTAGAATAGACCTTTAAAATAGCAACGCCATGTTGATCAAAGAATTGCAGACTTTTTGTAGGTTTTCCAAGAATAACGACATCATATTCAAAACCGAACTTCCATTGTTTTGTAAAAATACGCAAATCAATTTCACCAAGTGTGATAGGAATATGTTCGTTTTGAACAATTTTTTCAAAACGTCCCGTTATTTCGTGAACAGCATATTCATTGCGAGTTAAGACCATGACGGTTCCAAGTCGAGGTGCATTTTCTAAGAGAGTAGCAACATCAGTTTGTAGCCTTTTTGCTTTTCCAATGGTACAATAAGCCGCAATAAGCTCTGCTTCAGATATACCAATCGAAACCGCAAAATCGCGGTTTCGCATTTCTTTTTTTTCTTCACGCAAACGAAGAATCATTTCAGCTGTATGTGCCATGAATTTACCTTATGTTACTTAACTCAAAAACTAACTTTCAAATTTTACAATTCCAAGGCAATAAATTAAATTCTTTTAAGAGTTCAATCTATCACAAAATAACACTCTATCGCCAACAACTGAGCAATCAAAAAACGATAAAACAGAAAGAATTAAAACTTTTCTACCAAATCTTTGTAATTTAAAAGATGTTGAAAATAGAAACACAATAATTAATCCTTTTATCAATACGATTTTATTGACCGAATAATTAACAGAAGTGACTAAAACTTTTGTACAAACGACACCTTAAAGTTACGACCAGGCTGGCTATAATAATCTTTTGGTGTTGAACTTTTACCTGAAGGAAGTTCAGATACATTCCAATATTTTGTATTGAAAAGATTATAAACACCGGCTCTTAGAATAGGTCCCGTTTCACCGAATGGTTTCCACCACCCTGTCATATCAACGACATGATATCCTGGAATTTTTTGGTAATCAGATTCTCCGGCTACTTTGTCACGTTTAGCTGCCAAAGTAAGGATAATATCGCTTCCCCAAACCTCTTTTGCATATCCTAATCCGATAACTGCTTTCAAAGGAGGAATTGAGTTAAGATACTCCTTTTTATCAAGATCTTTTCCTTGTAAATAAGCAAGAGCAACATTGCTATGAAAACCATTTTTAAGAACTAAATGGGCTTTTGTTTCAACACCAAAAATTTGCACGTGAAAACGATTCATGTAATGCCGACGCGCAAATCTAAATTCCTCTGATGGCCCTCTATCCTCAGTATCTATGAAATTCTTATATTGATTGAAAAAGGCATTGAAGGAACCACCGAAATTTACATTTCCATACCGTAGACCAACATCATACCCATTGCTTGTTTCTGGTTGAAGATCAGGATTCCCTTTCACATAATAAGCAGAAGGTTTGATATAAGAGACGTAAAGTTCTGAAATACGTGGTGCACGAAAAGCCTGTGCCCACTGAGCATAGAGCGTTACTTGATTACGAACATCCCACTCCACGCGTAATTTAGGAGAAAAGCGTGAACCACTTCTTTCTGGAGGGAATTTATCAGAAATCAGTGCTTTCTCATAAGAAGGTGTTTTCTGAGGAACATATTTGTACCAATCATACCGGATTCCCGGTATTACACGAAAACGATCATCAACCAACCCAATTTCATCTTCAAAAACAAAACCTAAATTGTAACCATTTGTGTCTGGTGAATCTGATCGATTAGCAGGAACAAAAAGACATCCCCGAGCGTATTCTTTTATATGACAATTGTCTTTACCTAACAAATAGTGATGAAATTTAGATGACGAAACATTCATTACAAACTTTAACGTATGGTTTATAGTGCCAAAATCCACTTTTTTAAGGGCATCAGCATTGAAACCATAATTGATATTACGCAAGAAATTATCTCTCAAATAATCCCCTTTGGGTGCTGAAACACGAACGCCTGTCATAACGTAACGACTTGATTGCCTTTGCCAATAAAGCTGCCCATTAAACACATCAAGAACTGCATCACCATTACCATTATAATTATAAGAAAGAGAAAAGCGCTCACGAAGTTTATTATCCTGCTCATAAACGGAACCTGGAGCGTATCTTTTAGACGAATTTAATTCATGTGTGTTACTATTATGACCAAAACGCTCTGCGGTAAAACCAAGGCGGTGATTATCACTCAAATATTGATGAATTTTAAAAAGCAAGTTATTTTTATCAAAGTGAGAAGGGTTTTTGCGCGTGCGTTCCTCATACCCTTCTACTGTTCCCATATTTTTGCGCTCATGACCTTCTACATAAGATCCTTGAAAAAGTAAAAATGTCCGGTAATTACGCACAGCAAAAGCTTGATCGATGCGCCAGCTGTTATCAACAGAATTATAACCACCTTTTATAAGGCTTCCCCAATTCTTTTCTTCCACGATCAGGTCTTCAGGATCAAGGGTACGCAACGCAATGATTCCCCCTAAGGCGCCAGAACCATAAAGACTAGAATCTGATCCTTGAATAGTATCAAACGTAGAAAGAGCATTGAAATCAAAAGTTGTGTTTCCACCTCCACCACGGAATATATCATTAAACCATGGAAGAGAAATACCATCCATTGTCGTAAGAACACGGTTTGCATCTAGACCCCGAATAACGAAACTGTTATTTTCTGAGTTATAGGATACGGAAGGATTAAGACGACTCACATCATAAACATCAGTTATTTGTCTTTCATCAATATTCTTGTTGGTCTTACGATCAGTCAGAATGGTTATTGAATTTGAAGCATCTTCTATTTTTTTTCCTTTAATAAGGATTGGTTTAAGTTCAGTGACAGCACTTCCATCTTTATTTTGTGCAAAAACAAATGAAGGTATACAGACCGATAATGCACTTAAAATTACACAGCTTTTATAGATATTTTTTCGTCTTATTTGCATAACACATCATAACCCTTTTAAACATCCCCTCTCTGTTTTGAAATTTTTTAATACAAAAAGGCTGGACTCACTGATTAAAACTTGCCAGCCAAGTAGGAATGATTTTGACAACGGCACAAAATCATTAGAAGACCATATTAAACATGATAAAATCAGTCAAGAAAAAAGTTGCAATTTCAAAATAGCCTGTTTTAATGAGATTGAACACCAATATTAAGCTTAAAATAGTGGCAGAAGAAACGATGAATTTTGCAAATACGAAACAATTATTAACTCTTTGGATTGGTGCATTTATTGGGGCTTTCTTTTTGCATATATTATTAGCAGCACAGTTTTATTTTCAAAGTACTGGTATAAGTAATGGTTTGCTCTCGTCGGAGATTATGCTGACTTTTGTGCAAGAAACTGTATATCCGGATGTTGATACAGACTTGCCAGATATTCATAGAGAGTCGGATATTAATACAGAGCAAGAAGTATTACAGTCTGATCTCCTAGAGCAGGAGTTAGAAGGATTGGAATCCGTGGATGAAGTTCAATCGGAAGAACCTCAGCATATAGTAGAACAAGATGACTTAAAGCCTTTGGAAGAACCCCTACCTCAAAAAGTGGAGCATAAAGCGTTTATCAAAAAAACAATACCGATGCCAAAGGCTGTAGTAAAGCGCTCCAATGCAAAGGCGGTACGTTCTTCTTCCATCAACAAGGGCGGCGATACAGCAGGGCTTGAAGATATGTTGTTAATGGAGTGGTTAGCAAAGGTACAGTCACAATTAGAAAGGCAAAAAAATTATATTGTGGGACAGCGCACCAATCGTACAAAAGGAACGGTGAAGTTAGAATTTATGGTGCATGAGCAGGGGAGTATTTTTTCTAGTCGTGTAGCAGTCTCTGCTGGTGATCCGGAACTTGATCGATTAGCGATGGCAGCCCTTCGACGCGTTGGTTCTTTTCCACCACCACCACCATCAAAAGTAAATAAAACAATTAGAGTATCCCTAATATTTAGCTGATTTTTTATGCGGGGCGCTTTTCTTATAATATATTGATTTATAATGATTGTTTATAATTTTAATGAAAGTTCTAATATAATTTATTCGAATTTTTTTGATGTTGAATCAATCAAAACCATCTGCTTACTTATGATACAAGTTGAGGAGGAGCATGGATAAAAAACTTCTAAAAAGCAGTGAATATACTTCTTATGAGTGCTCTAAATGAAAGGGCTTTTGCAACATTGGGAGTTAAGGGATGATAGAGCTATAGCTTTTATTAATTAAAGGTCTAATCGATTTTTATACCATTCGTGAGAGAATTTTCGTAAGTACTTTTCAGATACACCGTTGTGAAATGGACTTAGAAACATTAAAATAAAACAATAATATAAATAAGAAAAACATACTATTTGGGGATGCTCTGTTTTGTGTGAAGGATGTGAGCTTATATGTAAAAATGAGAAAAAAAGCAAAGCTTCATCTTCATCATTAAAAGATATTGACATATTTAAAAGTCGTAAAACCGAATGAAAAGGGAAGGGGCAGAAGAGAATTGTTTGTCTTTAAGGCTTTCTAACTCAATGAGTCTGTCTTTCTGTTATCAGAGATAATCCAAACGATATATATAATAACGTGCTCTTATTTGGTATAGAAATGTTATAAGCAGGAAAAATAGTCTTAAAAGATGCTGTTTCACAAGATTTGAATATTGACTAATAAGCAACAGTAAAAGGATGAGCTATTTGTTTCACTCTTCTCTTATATTTGTAATCTCTATGATATTGTCGTCTATGTTGAGAAGAAATGAATTATTTGTACTACCTGTTGATTTATAATGATAATTCATCATTTTGTATTTAAAATAAAAGTCCCAAATAGCGTAGGGTTTTCTCATTTCGAATTTATTAATACTGAATCAATTAAAATTACTTTCTTATACGTCCTAAAAAGGTGGGTATGTGGGTACTATTTAAAAAGGAATAAAAACACTTCTTATCAACGCTTTCAAATGCTATTTGGGAAGTTAAGGCATATTATTTTCGTCGACCAGAAAGCAAGTCGGTTTTTATATCTATTTTCCCAGTGAGTCTTGCTTTGTAGACACCATAATTTTCCATGACACGCATCACGTAATTACGTGTTTCTGTATAAGGAATACGTTCAATCCAATCAATGACGTTATCGAGAGATTGTCCTCGAGGATCGCCATAACGTTTTATCCATTCATTGACACGACGGGGACCCGCATTATAGCCAATAAGAGTTAGTATATAGGATCCATTAAAACGTTCTAATTGTTCATTGAGAAAATGGGCACCTAATGTTGCATTATAATGAGCATCACTGCTAAATTTTTTAGGAGACCATGCGATTGAGTATTTTTTTGCTAGTGCTTTTGCTGTTGTAGGAAGCAATTGGAGTATACCTTGTGCACCTACTTTTGATATGGCTGTTGGATTAAATTCGCTTTCTTGGCGTGCAATGGCATAGATAAGCGATTTTTCTTCTACAGAAATATTAGCAGAAGCTGGTATAGCTCCCAGAGGATGAGAGAGTGCACCGACATTTTTCCCCTGAAAAACAGCCATTTTTCCAATTTTGAGGCTGGTATAATAGTCTCCATTTTTTTCTGCCATAACAGCCAGAAGAGCTAATTCACCGGGGCTTTCTATTTTTTTTCCGAGCTCTCTATAAAAAAATTTAGCAAAATCAGCATAGCCGGCTGCTTCAAGACGTTGAATTGCTTTGATCGCTTTTCGTGCACTAAAATGTTGTCGCTCAGCGGTTGTTGGTTTGGGAAAGAAAACTTTAAGCTTTTTTTGGTTGAGTCGTGCAGCGGCTAATTGACCATAGTAAGTTGCACCAAAATGAGCTGCGCGATGAAAGTATTGCTGGGCATTTTGATGTTCTTTTAGCGTTTCTGCTGTTCGTCCCATCCAGTAATATCCACGTGATGCATAAAAAGGTAAAGAAGAGAGTTGAGGAATACGTGAAAAATGCTGCATTGCCAATTTAGGGTTATGAAGAAACCGTAGTGCATACCATCCTGCATGAAACTCAGCATCGACGGCTAATGCAGATGTTATACCAGTGTGCATTGTAACAAGTTGATAAGCAATTTTTGGTTTGTTTAAATCGAGCATTTCACGAGAAAGGGCGCGTTGTTCTTTCCACAATGAATGAGGGTTCATAAGGCGGAATGCATCTTTTGATGTTTTCATCATGAGTGCTGCTGCTGCATCATATTGCTCTGTTCGTCGAAGATGGCGTATTCGAGCAAACTGAAAAAGAGGATCTTTTTGCCAAGATCTCTCTACAGCTTTTAATTTTTGTGTAGCTCTAGGATCATTTTTTTCAACGGCCACAAAAGCATTAAAAAGAGATTGAGCATGGGCTAATTTTGCAACGCGTGCTGCTGAATCAAAACGATGTGCATACAGCATAAACTGCATGCGTTTCAAATGATCAATAGGTTTTAATGCAGCGTTTGCATTTTTAAGAACAAATACTTCTTCTTTTGCATTAAGCTGTGTTTTATGCCACCATGGCGCAATAACGTGTTGGGCACGAGTGGTTTGTCCCGTTGCGATAAGTGCTTTAGCGAAAAGAGCCATCCCTTGTGCTGTTTGGGGCGGGTGATGAGAAAATTTTTGGATGATTGCGCGTGTGACGTTGGTTTCGTTAAGAAAAGCACGTTCAGCATTGCGTTGCATCGTTTCTATACCTGGCCATCCTTTTAGCATGTTGATTGCATTAAATATTTCAGAACTGGGTATATTAGCTTGGTTTGACACCCCCAGCGCCCATGTCAAAATATGACGATCAAGGCTATGTTTTTCCATTGAATTACGAAGATTTATTGTTTTTGCAATATTGTTGTTTGCTAGTGCATCTAGCCCAGTTTTCAGTTGCTGAAGTGTAGCAGTATTGTGTGATGTCGTGTGTATCTGTTGAAGAGATTCTTGAGCTTTTTTTGCGGTAAAGGGAGTAGGGCGAACCAAAGGGATTGGTACTTTCCCTTGCAAAAGTGGTGTTTGCGCGTATGCACTTGAAAATAAAATTCTTATTGCCAGTATAAGTGCAGTAAAGGTTGATACGAAAAGAGAGGTGGAAAATACACGCATAGAGAAAAGACCTTGAGACCTTGCTTTTTGTAAAAACTTAAGGATTTATAGAACACAAGCATGAAAAACGCGTTAATATAGACGGCTTATTTTAAAGAAATGTTCAACATTTAAGGAGGGACATTTTCATCTTATGGGGGCTTTTTTTGAAATTCATCTTGCTTCAATGATAGAGCAAGATTATGCTCTATTTAAAATTTATAAAAGGCGATTATAAAAAAATAAAAGCAAACATTATAGGGAGTTTATCATGCTCAAGGGAGCTATAACTGCGCTTATCACACCGTTTGATAATAAGGGCGCGATTGATGAGAAGGCGTTTTGTGATTTTGTTGAATGGCAGATCACACAAGGGATTAACGGTGTAAGCCCTGTTGGGACAACAGGTGAATCAGCAACGTTAAGTCATGAAGAACATAAGTGGATTATAGAATTGTGTGTTGAGCAGGTTGCAAAGCGTGTTCCTGTTGTTGCTGGAGCGGGATCAAATAGCACAAGTGAGGCCGTAGAGCTTGCACAATACGCGCAAAAAGCTGGTGCAGATGCAGTTTTGGTTGTCACTCCCTATTATAATAGACCAAATCAATCTGGTTTATACAAGCACTTTTCTTCCATTGCCAAAGCTGTTTCTATTCCAATTATAATTTATAATATTCCTGGTCGTTCTATTATCGATATGGCTGTAGAAACGATGAAAGACCTTTATCAAGATTTTAACAATATCATTGGTGTAAAAGATGCAACGAGCAGAATTGAACGCGTTAGTGAACAACGTGAAAAGTGTGGGAAGGATTTTGTACAGCTTTCCGGTGATGATTGTACAGCGTTAGGTTTTAATGCACATGGAGGTATGGGGTGTATTTCAGTTTCCTCCAATGTTGCTCCAAAGCTGTGTGCAGAGCTTCAAGCTGCTTGTTTTCGTGGTGATTATAAAACAGCACGAGAATTAAATGATCGCTTGATGCCTCTTAATCGTGCTGTGTTTATTGAACCTAGTCCAGCAGGTATTAAATATGCTGCTGCAAAATTAGGATTTTGTGGTGATACTGTGCGTTCTCCTATTGTTCCATTAACAGAAAGAACAAAGAAGATTATTGATGCAGCCCTCAGTCATGCTGGTCTTTTAAAAGCATAAAATGATATTGACAAAGCCATGAATAAAAAAAAGAACGCGCCCGTACGGAAAATAATTGCTGACAATCGTAAAGCACGTTTTAATTTTGAAATCCTTAATAATCTCGAGGCTGGTCTTGTCCTTCAGGGAGCGGAAGTGAAGTCCTTACGTTCTAATCATGCCAATATTGCTGAAAGCTATGCGAGTTTTGAGAATGGGGAATTATGGTTAGTAAACAGCTATATTCCTGAATATACGCAGGCTAATCGTTTTAATCATGAACCACGACGTTTGCGCAAATTATTACTTTCAAAACGTGAGATGGCACGTTTTTTTAATGCAACGTCTCGTGAAGGAATGACACTTGTTCCTCTCAAACTTTATTTTAATGAACGAGGGCGCGTTAAATTGGAGATCGCTCTAGCGCGAGGGAAAAAGCTTCATGATAAGCGCGAAACGGAAAAAAAACGCGATTGGGGACGTGAAAAAGCAAGACTTTTAAAAAGGTATGGATGACGGATGCGATCTAGATATCCTTTATTTATAGCGCTATTTAAAACAGTTTTAGCATTGATCTAAGTATGTTTTTGCTGCTTGAAAGATTTGGTGAAACATAGCGTCTGTCAAGCGTCCAGTATTTGTATTATAACGAGAACAGTGATAGCTCGAAAAGATGCGTAATCTGCCGATGTTATTGATTTCGCCGTGTCCAAAAGGGTGAGCTAAAACTTTTGCATTAAGGGCACGTATTGTTGAATGGTGCGCAATGGTGCCTAAAGTGATAACGGCTTTAAGTTTGGGAAGATTTGTTAAAAGAGGTGAGAAGAAATAGCGGCACGTGTTAATTTCTGCACCGGTGGGTTTATTTTCTGGTGGAACACAACGAACAGAGTTAACAATTGCTGCATCAATAAGTTCAAGAGTATCGTCTGCTCTTTCTTCAAAGGTTCCTTGGGCAAAACCAAACTTTTTTAAAGTTGAATAAAGTAAGTGCCCAGCATAATCACCAGTAAATGGACGTCCAGTTCGATTTGCTCCGCGTAATCCAGGAGCAAGCCCAACAATAAGAAGGCGTGTTGTATCTGGCCCTTTATAAGGAAAGAATGGGTGCACCGGTGCGTTATACCAACTTGGTTCTTTTACACGCCAGCCAGCGATAAATTGATGAAGCCTCGGACATAAATTGCAATTTTTGGGTGGTTCTGGGCACAGTGATGTTAATTGGCTATTCATGGTGTTAGGCATCAATCGTTTTTCTATTTTTTGAGTCTTTATAGCGTATATGACGGGTTATGTTTTGATAAACAATCTATAATCTATAATGAATATAAATAAACTTTTTTAGCAGAAAGTTTAATATAAACTTATTGCTCATTATTGTGTAAAGAGAGGTCATTTTTCAGTAATTTATTCGATGAATAAGAGTGCGATACACATGATGTTCAAAGAAAAAATTCTCTCTTTAGATAAAGATATTATCATAAAAAGTATGTATAAGACTGCTGTTATTGCAAAGGATTTAAACAGCAGGTATTCTTTTTAAAAGGATAAGGACTCCAGACAAGTATTTTGTCAAGAAAGACCGTCCTTTGTTTGAAGTCAATCTATTGGAATGCTTTTAAAAGAAATTTTGATAACGAGCATGAATAGGTTATACATTTTTATAAATTTTCCAAGATTTTTTTTAAATAAGTTCTTTAATCAAAAAATATAAAAGTTTGTGTTGTTTTTCTTGTGTTTTATTTTGATTATTGTATATACTCCTTTATCCGCTATTAAATTTTTTTATTTGAGAAAGAGGCATAAATGGCCCGCGTAACGGTAGAAGATTGTATTGATAAAGTTGACAACCGCTTTGAATTGGTACTTTTAGCAGGTCATCGGGCGCGTCAGATTTCACAAGGAGCGCAGATTACGGTTGATCGTGATAATGATAAAAATCCAGTTGTTGCTTTGCGTGAAATAGCAGAAGAAACATTGTCGCCTGCTGATTTAAAGGAAGACCTTATTCATTCGCTGCAAAAGCATGTGGAAGTAGATGAGCCAGAAATGGCAAGTGGATTTATTACCCATTCAGGTGAAGCTGAAAGTGTTTTTAATACGTCGTCGCAAGAAGAAGGTACTTCATTTGATCATATGTCAGAAGAAGAGCTTTTAGCGGGTATTGAAGGTTTGGTTGTTCCAGAAAAAAGTGACGATTATTAATTGCAGCAATTTATGTTACAGGGGTAAAGATACTTTGTCATGTAAGGAGCAATTATTTTTCGTGTCTTTTATTAATAGGACGTGTTCAATAAAGATTAGGGGTGTGAAAAGATAAAGGATATGCTCGTATGATGCGTCAGTGTGAGCTTGTTGGGCGTGTTCAACGTTACAAGTCTGACGTAGATGAGGCTCTTTTAAACAGGGCCTATGATTATGCAATGAAAAAGCATGCACATCAAAAGCGTGCGTCAGGTGATCTTTATTTTTCTCATCCTTTAGAAGTTGCTGCTATTTTGACAGATATGCGGTTGGATGAGGCAACGATTGCTGTTGCTCTTTTGCATGATACAATTGAAGATACAAGCGCTACACGAGCAGAAATTGATCAGCTTTTTGGTTCTGAAATTGGAAAGTTGGTTGAAGGGCTTACAAAGCTTAATAAGCTTGATCTTGTATCAAAGAAAGCCGTACAAGCAGAAAATCTTCGTAAACTTCTTATTGCTATTTCTGATGATGTTCGTGTTCTTTTAGTCAAACTTGCTGATCGTCTTCATAATATGCGTACCCTTGGTGTTATGCGTGATGATAAACGTCGGCGAATTGCTGAGGAGACGATGGATATCTATGCGCCACTTGCAGGCCGTATGGGTATGCAGGATATGCGTGAGGAATTAGAGGATCTCTCTTTCTTTTATTTAAATCCAGAAGGTTATCGTACGATTACAAATCGACTTTCTGAATTATTGAAACACAACCGTGATTTGCTTTCCACAATTGAAAATGAATTGACAAAACTTTTTTTCGAGCATGGCATTAAAGCAGATGTTAAAAGCCGTCAGAAAAAATCTTATTCAGTCTTTCGCAAAATGGAAAGTAAAGCATTATCTTTTGAACAATTATCGGATATTTTTGGATTTCGTGTGATTGTTGAGTCCGTGAATGATTGTTATCGTGCTCTTGGTGTCATTCATACGACATGGCCAATGGTTCCTGGTCGTTTTAAAGATTATATCTCTATACCAAAGCAAAATGATTATCGTTCTATTCATACAACAATTGTTGGTCCTTCAAGACAACGTGTTGAGTTGCAAATTAGAACGGCTACTATGGATGAAGTTGCTGAATATGGGGTTGCTGCTCATTCCATATATAAAGAGCACGGTTCCAATTATTCGACTGTGAAGTTATCAAGTGAAACGAATGCCTATGCATGGTTGCGTCAAACGATACAATCTTTGTCTGATGGAGATAATCCAGAAGAGTTTTTAGAACATACAAAACTTGAGCTTTTTCAAGACCAAGTTTTTTGTTTTACGCCGAAAGGTCGATTAATTGCTTTTCCTAAAGGAGCTACGCCTATTGATTTTGCTTATGCCGTCCATACAGATATCGGTGATTCTTGTGTGGGTGTAAAAATCAATGGTCGTATTATGCCTTTAATGACCAAATTAAAAAATGGTGATGAGGTTGATATTATTCGCTCACACGCTCAAATTCCGCCAGCAGCATGGGAATTTCTTGTTGTCACGGGTAAAGCACGTTCAGCTATTCGACGAGCAAGTCGTGCAGCGGTACGTAAACAATATTCGGGTTTAGGATATCGTATTCTCGAGCGTTCATTTGAATATATGGGAAAGCAATTTTCAAAAGACCTTTTGAAGAAAGTTTTGCCACGTTTAGCACGTAAAGATGTAGAGGATGTATTGGCTGCTGTTGGGCGTGGAGAGCTGTTTTCCGCTGATGTAATTAAAGCGGTTTATCCTGATTATCAAGATCACCGTGTGGTACAAAAGTCATCTTTTAAGCCTGGGGAAGAAGGTTGGTTTAATATTGAAAATGCTCAAGGTATGATTTTTAAAGTTCCAGAAAATGAAAAGAATGCAATGGTCGAGAATCATCAATCTAAAGCCTTGCCTATTAGAGGAACCCGTGGAGATATACCCGTACGTTTTTCACCGGAAGGAGCAGTACCTGGAGATCGGATTGTTGGTATTATGCAGCCAGGAGCTGGGATTGTTATTTATCCAATACAGTCTTCAGCTTTGATGGCGTATGATGATCAGCCAGAACGATGGATTGATGTCCGCTGGGATATTGATGCCCAAATGAATGAACGTTTTCCTGCACGGATGAATATTTTAGTTGTAAATAGTCCTGGTTCTTTGGCTGAAATTACACAAATAATTTCTGCTAACGATGCCAATATCCAAAATTTATCTTTTATCCGTACAGCACCAGATTTTACAGAAATTATGATTGATTTGGAAGTGTGGGATTTAAAACATTTGAATCGTATTTTTTCTCAGTTAAAAAAGGCAGGTTCAGTAAGTACAGTACGGCGGGTTCATGGATAAAAAGAAAGATTTTGCAATGAATACACAAGATGTCATTGATATTTTTAAACAAGCAGATGCTATTCTAAAAGGGCATTTTATTTTAACATCGGGGCGCCATAGTGCGACTTATATGCAAAAAGCGAAAGTATTCATGCATGCTGACTTGACGGAAAAGTTATGTCGTGGATTGGCTGAAAAAATCAAAAAATCTATCGAGGGAAAAATTGACTATGTTGTTGGTCCCGCAATTGGGGGTCTTATTCCTTCCTATGAAACTTCACGTCACCTTGGTGTTCCTTCTCTTTGGGTAGAGCGTGTAAATGGCATCTTTGAATTGCGTCGTTTTGAAATCAAGAAGGGTGCACGGGTTGTTATTGTTGAAGATATTGTAACAACGGGTCTTTCCATTCGTGAGACTGTTGAAGCGCTTGTTACAACAGGAGCAGAGGTATTGGCCAGTGCATGTATCCTTGATCGTTCTGGTGGTAAGGTCAATGTTGGAGTTCCATTGATTGCGCTTGCTGAATACGAGATAACCTCTTATGCTAGTGATGCACTTCCTGCAGAGCTTTCTGTTCTTCCCGCGATTAAACCAGGCAGTCGAAATATTTAATTGTCGTTCTATTTTTTTGTGCAAAAGCTTAAAAAGATTAATTTGGATGATATAGATTATTTCATCATCAAAAGATGTATATTGAGAGTCATATGCTTTTTCGTCGTCGAAAACCAATAGATTTTGTAACGCGTATTCGACTTTGGTTATGGCCACGTCGTTCATTTTCTCGCTCATTTTGCTACATACATAAACGTATTTTGCGTATATCAGCAACACCGCATGAAGTAGCATTAGGGGTTGCTGTTGGCGTTTTTTTAGCTTGTTCACCGTTCTTTGGGTTGCATATTATTTTGGCAATATTTTTTTCTTGGCTTTTGCGTGCAAACTTTGCTGCCGCAATCATTGGGACAATTTTTTCTAATCCACTCACATTTTTATTGATTGTCATGGCTGATTATAAAGTAGGGTATTTTTGTTTATCACTTTTTAGCGATGTCAAAGAGATTTCTCTTTCGCAAATTCGTGCTCTATTTAATGGTTTGACATTGTCAAATCTCTCTCTCCTCTTTAAAGGCGCATGGGATACAATTATGAGTCCTATGATTTTAGGGGGAACTCTTTTAGGTATTGTTTTTGGTGGTTTATCTTATATAGGTGTTTACAGAGCAACGGTTCGTTTTAAACAAAAGCGATATCAAAAGATTATAAAAAAAGGCGTTTAAAGAAGCGCTCATCGTAAGAAAGATCGGGTAATATCTTATGATTATTGGTCTTGGAAATGATCTGGTTGATATACGACGTATTGAGAAAATGTTGGTTCGTTATGGTGAGCGTTTTATCCAACGGATTTTTACGGATATTGAAAGAAATAGATCTGAAAATCTCAAAAAAAGCTCCTCTTCCTATGCAAAAAGATTTGCTGCGAAAGAAGCATGTGCTAAAGCCTTAGGAACGGGAATCGCTTGTGGTATCAATTGGAAAGACATGGGGGTAGTTAATTTGCCATCTGGTAAACCAATAATGCAATTAACAAATCGTGCGCAAATGCAACTTCAAAAGTTATTACCTCCTCATCATGATGCAGTTATTCATCTTAGCATAACAGATGATTTTCCTTGGGCACAGGCATTTATTATTATCGAAGCACTTCCACGTGGATAGATGGCGTGAGAGATTGTGCTTTTGTTATTTGAATATTATGATGAAAAAAATTATATCTGTGATGAGAAGGCAGTTGGTGATGATCCCAAAAGATAAAGTGCATAAAAAAGAAAAAAAAGGTGGGCTTCTTGAATTTATTTCTGTTTTAATACAGGCTTTGCTTTTAGCAGCGTTTATTCGGACACTTTTTTTCCAGCCGTTTAGTATTCCTTCCGGTTCAATGCGTCCTACTTTGTTGGTGGGAGATTATCTGTTTGTTTCTAAGTATGCATATGGGTATTCTCGTTTTTCCATCCCCTTTTCTCCTCCTCTTTTTTCTGGACGGATTTGGGCATCTCAACCTCAACGTGGAGATGTGGTCGTTTTTCGCTTACCAAGTAATCCGAAGATTGATTATATAAAACGCGTCGTTGGGCTACCAGGTGATCGTATACAAGTCCGTCAAAGTGTCCTTTATATTAATGATGAGGCTGTTTCACGTCACTTTATGGGGGAGATTGATAATTCTGATATAACGGAAGTGAACTATCCTGTTGAGGTTTATCGCGAGACAATGCCTAACGGTGTCAGTTATGATACACTTGATTTAGCTTTCATCCCGAAAGTTGATGATACAGAAGTCTTTGAAGTTCCTCAAGGACATTACTTTATGATGGGAGATAACCGCGACAATTCAGATGATAGTCGTTTAGATGTAGGCTATGTTCCAGAAGAAAATCTTATTGGTCGCGCGAGCGTGATTTTCTTTTCTATCAGTAATGGTTCAAGTGCTTGGCAGATTTGGCGCTGGCCATTTGATGTGCGTTGGAAACGTTTGTTTTCTTTCATAAATACGGTTCATGATTTGCCGCTTATCAAGCAAGGAAACAACGATGAAACGTCTCATGATTGATCAGCTTTTCAAGCTGACGGGGCATTGTTTTAAAGATGAAGAGAGGTTAAAGAAGGCATTAACACACTCGAGTGTACAAGATTCGGAACAGGGGAATTATGAACGACTAGAGTTTCTAGGGGATCGGGTTTTAGGGCTTTTGATTGCAGAGATGCTGTATCAACTTTTTCCTCAGGCAAGTGAAGGTGAATTATCAGTCCGTTTAAATCATCTGGTCAATGCACAGACATGTGCTGATATTGCGCGTGAAATGAGACTTCCTGATATGATCCGTGTTGGTTTTGAGATGAAAAATTTTGAGGGGCGTCGACTTATCAATATGCATGCAGATGTCGTGGAAGCTTTGATTGCCGTAATATATCTCGATGGAGGATTGGAAAGTGTTCGCCCTTTTATTCAAAAATATTGGCAAAGTAGGGCAAAGAAAATGGATGCTGGTCGACGTGATGCCAAGACAGAATTACAGGAATGGGCGCATATCCAAGGCAATGCACAACCACATTATCAGGTTATAAAACGTTCAGGTCCAGATCACGATCCTGTTTTTATGGTAGAGGTCAGTATTTCTGGGTTTGCTTCAGAGATTGGGCAGGGAAGCTCCAAAAGATATGCTGAAAGAATGGCAGCTGAAAAAATTTTGCGACGAGAGGGTGTATGGAAAACAGTGGGAAAAAATAATCATGAGTGACGTTATGAAAACGCGTTCTGGGTTTGTTGTGCTTATTGGGATGCCTAATGCCGGTAAATCGACATTGGTTAATCAATTGGTTGGAACAAAGGTTTCAATTGTAACACATAAGGTACAAACAACACGAACTTTAATCCGCGGTATTGTCATTCATGATGATGTGCAAATTGTGTTGGTCGATACACCGGGTGTTTTTCGTCCCCATAAGCGCTTAGAACGAGCCATGGTCTCTGCTGCTTGGGGAGGGGCTAAGAGCGCTGATGTTCTGCTTGTTTTAATTGACGCTCAAAGTGGTCTTTCGGATGAAGTTGATATGATGTTAGATATTGTAAACAATATGAAACAAGAAAAAGTTCTTGTTCTTAATAAGGTTGATACAGTTGTTAAATCATCTCTTCTAGCGTTAACCACTAAAATAAATGAACGTGTAAAGTTTGCGCAAACATTTATGATTTCTGCTCTAAACGGTTCTGGTTGCAAGGATTTACTTCATGCGTTGAGTAACATGATGCAGGAAGGACCATGGTATTATCCGGAAGATCAAATTTCTGATATGCCTATGCGTCATCTTGCTGCTGAAATTACGCGTGAAAAACTTTTTCTTCGTCTTCATGATGAACTTCCTTATTCCTCAACGGTTGAAACAGAAAACTGGGAAGAGTGTTCAGATGGTTCCGTTAAAATTAATCAAGTTATTTATGTCGAGCGTGAGAGTCAGAAAAAAATTGTCTTAGGAGCAAAAGGCGATACAATTAAAGCGATTGGTCAAGCAGCACGTAAAGAACTCATGGAAATTATGGATCAAAAGGTTCATCTTTTTCTCTTTGTGAAAGTGCGCGATAATTGGGATACCGATCCAGAACGTTATCGTGAAATGGGATTGGATTTTTTAAAATAAGATTTTTAAAAATAATTAAAGTAAAATGAAGTGGAAAGAACAAGCCGTTATACTTGGTACGCGCCAATATGGTGAAACAAGTGTTATTCTTGAGATTATGACACGTGAACATGGTCGTTATATGGGAGTGGTAAAAGGGGGGCGCTCGCGTCGCATGGCAGCTCTTCTTCAACCTGGAAATTTTGTGGAGGCTGAATGGTGGGCTCGTTTAGACGAACATTTGGGACTTTTCCGGCTTGAAGCTCTTGATTTACATGCGGCACGATTAATCTGTCTACCAGAAGCACTTTATGCTTTGCAATTGATAGCTTTTCATTTGCGGCTTCTTCCCGAACGTGATCCGCACCCCATTTTATATGATATTTTACACCTTTTTATGCAGAATTTTGATGAACCATTTGTAAATGCAGAATTGCTTGTACGTTTTGAAATGCGGCTTCTTGAAGAACTTGGTTTTGGTCTTGATTTATCTTGTTGTGCTGCAACAGGTCGTCAGGAAAGGCTTCATTACGTATCACCAAAATCTGGTCGGGCTGTCTGTGAAGAAGCAGGAGAACCTTGGAAAAAAAAGCTTCTTATTCTACCACAGTTTCTTGTACAAAGAATGACTCGTCCTGCTGATTTTAGTGATATAATAAATGGTTTTATACTGACGGGTTTTTTTCTTATGCGTCATGTCTGGGAGCCACGAGATATAAAGCAGCCGTCAGTGCGCATGAATTTGATACAATTGTTTGAGCGCCAATTTGGTGTACAGGCATTAATTTGTTGATCTGATGATAATTGAATGGGAAAATGAGAATTTTAAAGACAATTGCTGAAGTTCGCCAATATACTTCAGAGGAACGACGTTTAGGTTTTTCGATTGGTTTTGTTCCAACAATGGGGGCATTGCATGATGGTCATCTTGCATTAGTACAGTATGCAAGAGCAATGTGTGATCGCGTAGTGGTTTCTATTTTTGTCAATCCAAAGCAATTTGGACCTCATGAAGATTTTTCTCAATATCCAAGAGATTTGAAGGGCGATTGTGCTTTGTTAAAAGAAGCAGGTGTTGAATGTGTTTTTGCTCCTTCTGTAGATGAAATGTGGCCACTAGGAAATGATACAATTGTGCAAGTGAAAAAATTATCACGTATTTTGATGGGAAAATTACGTCCGGGGCACTTTTGTGGTGTAACAAGCGTTGTTGCTAAACTTTTTAACATTGTCCAACCAGATAAGGCTTTTTTTGGGGAAAAAGATTTTCAACAAATTTTAATTATTCGGCGTATGGTTGAAGATTTGGCTTTTCCTATTGAAATCGTTGGAGTTCCTATTCTACGGGAGTCAGATGGTGTAGCTTGTTCTTCACGCAATCAGCTTTTAACATTAGAAGATCGTAAAGCTGCCAAAATTCTTCCTGAAAGTGGAAAAGCTGCTGAAAAGCTTTACCATGAAGGTGAACGGTCGGTTGATAAATTATGCAAAACTGTTTATGATATTTTACAACAAGAAACGCGTGCAATCATTGAAGCGATAGATTTACGGGATATGCAAACTTTATGCGCGATTAGAGGAACATTGAATAAACCAGCAGTTTTACTTCTTACTGTCCGCTTTGGTGAGGTAAGGCTGATTGATCAATATATATTGCAAGAGAAGGGTGGAAAATGAGTGTACATAAAACCGTAAAGCGTATAACATCTTCCGAAATACGTGCAAGAAAGGGACAACAGCCAATTGTTTCTTTAACAGCTTATCAAGCTTATACTGCGCGGATTGCTGATCCATATTGCGATATCCTTTTGGTTGGTGATAGCGTTGGGATGGTTGTGTATGGGTTTGAGACAACGCTTCCTGTTAATTTAGATATGATGATTTCACACGGGAAAGCCGTGGTGCGTGGATCTCAAAAAGCTCTTGTGGTTATTGATATGCCTTTTGGATCTTATGAGGAAAGTCCAGAGCAAGCTTTTTTTAATGCATCGCGCATTCTTGCACAAACGGGGTGTGGTGCAGTTAAGCTTGAAGGTGGCGTTTATATAGCCGAAACAATAGATTTTTTGTGTAAACGTGGCATTCCAGTGATGGGGCATATCGGTCTTACACCCCAAGCAATGAATCGTTTTGGTGGTTTTAAAACACAAGGACGCAAGGAGAATGATTGGCAAAGAATTGAAGCAGATGGAGTAGCGATTGAAGAGGCAGGTGCTTTTGCTGTTGTTTTAGAAGCAATGGTTGAACCTTTAGCGGTGAAACTGACAGATAAGCTTTCTATCCCTACGATCGGTATAGGGGCGTCCAATCAATGTGATGGGCAAGTATTAGTTATGGAAGATATGTTAGGTTATGGTGCCCATGTGCCAAAATTTGTTCGTCGTTATGGAAATCTTGAACAAGCCATGGAAATTGCAATCAAGAATTATGCAGAGGATGTCACATCTCGTGCTTTCCCAGCGGATAATGAAGTTTATAAACTAAAATAAACTTCAGTTTAATATGAAAGGTTTGACAAGAGAACATTTGTTATTTTGATAATAAATGTGCATTATTTAATATATTTTGTATACAATTTGAGCTGTGATTTTTCCATTTCTTGAATGGAGTCACGCCTCTCATGCAAAACAGAACGCCATTGGGTCGCTAATTCACGTGCTTTTTTAAAGAGAGCTTTCTTAAGGCACCCAATCCTATTTCGCGATGGCGTTCGTGAATAGTATAGTGGTAAGTCCCTTATGAAGTGTATAAAATTTATAGAGCACTCCCGTCTTTACGCTTCATAAGAGAGCAAGCCGGCATCATCACACACTTTGCCAATTTTCAATGCTGCGACAGCGCTTAGCACTTGAGGTGGTCCATAAGAAGCATTTTAACTCTTTCTTTAAAAAATTTTACCCACACGCCAGCCCCGCTTGTGGTGTGCAAGAGAATGATTTTGATTGATTCAATATAAACAGATTTGAAATGAGTGAAGCTTACGATATTAGGAGCTCTCATTCAAAATGAAAAAACAATGAATTATTATTATAAGTCAGTGTGATGAGTCTGTAATGACAAGGAATCAACAATGCGAAGAGTCTATAATCTTTGGGCATCTAAGTCATTAAAGCGCGTTAAAAATGCGTTTTCAATGTGTTGTGTAGAATAGGGGGATAAATTAAGATCATCGGGTAGAATATTATTGGGAGAGCCAAAATAGCGAAGGGCTTCTTCTGTATTAAATCCAGCAAGCGTAATCGCTTCATAATAGGCAGCAATACGGTCGGCTTGTTTAATTTTTTTTAAAAGTTTTTGAGAAAGATCAACGGGAAGAGAAAAGCGCATGTGGATAGCATCTTGGATGCGCTTTTCAACGCGTTCATATTGTTTTCCTATGACAGCTTTAAAAGGGGAAATCATATCACCGATGACATATTCTGGAGCATCATGAAGAAGGGTATAAAGACATTCGTTGTTTCCCGATTGTGGAAAAAGTTTTTGAAATATTTGTTCAACCAAAAGTGAATGTTGTGCAACAGAATAGGCATGCTCTCCTCGTGTTTGACCGTTCCAACGTGCTACGCGAGAAAGTCCATGGGCAATATCTTCAATTTCAACATCAAAAGGAGAAGGGTTGAGAAGATCAAGTCGCCTTCCAGAGAGCATTCTTTGCCAAGCCCGGGCTTCTCCATTTTTTAATAATTCAGCTTTAGCCATGCGTGTTTTCTATAGTATTTTCAGGAAAGGTAAAATTCATATTTTCAGCAATGCTTATAGTGACAGGAATGTTTTTTACAGTAAAGGGGATGTTATGATCCATAGCATCTTTGACGTGGTCAATACGCATTAAAGCAAGAGCCTCATTTTCTACACATGTTCCCAAGTAGCCAAGCACTTTTGTTCCTGCTTCAATGCTAGATTGAGGGGGTAATTTACACTGGCCTTTTACAATAAAAATACGGCGACGTGCTGCACGGCGGTGGTGCATTCGTGAAACAATTTCTTGTCCAATATAACATCCTTTATTGAATGCAAGTCCATTGATTTGATCGTAATTAATATCATGAGGAAAGACTTTGCCAACTTCATAGTCTTGACCACTTTCCGCAATTGCATAACGGATACGCAATTGATTCCATGTATCATGATATTCTGAAGTCAAAAAAGTTTTTTTTCCATAGATTCGTATTATTTTTTCTTGTTGTGGGAAGCGTTTATCAACAAAACTTGAATCAAAATTTAAAGTATCTGATTCATTATTCAAAGAAACCGTAACAAGCTCTTGTAATGGTTGTGTAATTTCTACTTTTTTACGCAGCTTATAGAGCAACAGACGTTGGTGAAGCGTATCAGCTAAAGGCATTCTGATATCAATCAGGTAACCATTTTCTTTTTTTCCGATAAGAAAATCAGCAAGAACCTTTCCTTGTGGGGATAAAAGGGCTCCAGGGAAAAGTTCCTGTGGACTGATTTTTTTTACATCTGTCGTGATCAAGGATTGTAGAAAATCTGTTGCTTCTTCCCCTATAATTTGAATAAGCCCGCGGTTTTTTAAGCAAATGGCATTTTGTTTTTCAATCATGGTTCTTGCCTTTCTGCTCAAAGTTACATAATCGATAAGTGAGCAATATGTAAGGAGCGTGGCTATGTTTAAAACATTTGATACAATTTTTAAAGGTGCAACACTTGTGAATCATGATGGAAGAAGCAAGCGTGATATTGGTATTACAAATGGTCGTATTGCTGAAATAGGCAACCTTACATGTGCATCGGCTAGTGAGGTCATTGATTGTACAGGGCTTCATATTTTACCAGGAATTATTGATAGCCAAGTGCATTTTCGTGAGCCAGGGAATGAATATAAGGAAGATTTGGAAAGTGGCTCGTATTCTGCTGTGTTAGGGGGTGTTACGGCAGTTTTCGAAATGCCTAATAGCAATCCATTGACAACATCAGAAGAAACATTAAGCGATAAGGTTCAACGCGCATTTCATCGAATGCATTGTGATTTTGCATTTTGGGTTGGAGGAACGCGTGAAAATGCTCATGAATTATCTGAATTAGAAAGACTTCCTGGTGCGGCTGGAATTAAAGTCTTTATGGGGTCCTCTACCGGTGATCTTTTGGTTGATGATGATGAAAGTGTACGCCTTATTTTGAAGAATACACGCCGTCGTGCGGCTTTTCATTCTGAAGATGAGGCGAGGCTCAAAGAGCGTAAAATATTGCGTATTGAAGGGGATGCATCGTCACATCCGATTTGGCGTGATGAAGTTGCGGCATTAAAATGTACGCAGCGTTTGGTAAAAATTGCTCATGAGACGAAGGCTCGGATTCATGTGTTACATCTTTCGACAGAAGAAGAAATTGATTTTCTAAAAAAACATAAGGATGTTGCAACAATTGAAGTGACACAACATCATTTGACGCTCACGGCTGATGATTATAAGAAGTTTGGTACATTAATTCAGATGAATCCGCCTATTCGTGAGCCGCGCCACCGTGACGCTCTTTGGTACGGTGTTCAACAAGGAATTATTGATGTCTTAGGTTCAGATCATGCGCCTCATACTCTTGAAGAAAAACTTCAACCTTATCCCTCTTCACCTTCAGGTATGACAGGCGTGCAAACAACAGCAGCAATTATGTTGACACATGTGAATGCAGGAAAAATATCTCTTGAACGTTTTGTTGATCTCACTTCACATGGCCCTAGTCGTATTTTTGGTATAAGTTGTAAAGGGCGCATTGCTGTTGGGTTTGATGCTGATTTAACCATTGTTGATCTTAAGCGAGAAGAAATTATTACGAATAGCTTAATTGGTTCGCGTACCGGTTGGACACCTTATGATGGTCAAAAAGTTAAAGGTTGGCCTGTTGGGACTATTATCCGTGGTATGCGTGTTATGTGGGAAGGTGAAATTGTCACACCTTCACAAGGAGAGCCTGTTAAATTTATGGAAACTTTGGTGTAAACAAATTAAAATCATAAGCATGCCGTAAAATACCATCTTTTAGAGTGGTGATATAGGGTATGTCAGCCTCTTTGGTACATAAGTGTTTTTTTATGCGTGGTGAATATTCTTAGGCTTGTTTTTAGAAACTATGAAGCAAATTACATGAGTTAGAAGCCAAGAGGAATCTTGTTCAACAAGAACCTAGATTATTTACAGAGCAAATTTAGTTAACAATCTTCATCCTTTGAGGTGTGGGGAGGAAGCCAAAGAACGATTTTGTATAGGGAAAAAGGCGCTCATACGAATAAAAGCGTATCGAGACATTATTCTTTAAACGTCTCTCTATTTTCAGAGCTGGTTTATTGCTCCCCGCATTTGTGAAAGGAGTATCATTGATATCGCTAAAATTGAGAAAGCTACTTTTTGTATAGATTAATTATTTATAATGCATGAGGAGGTTTTCAGATAAAATTCTTCCTTCCTCAATGTATTTTTGATTGGCTTCAATGGCAGCTTGTGTACAATGATGATAATTTTCTGAGAAAGCACGATATGCTTCATTAAACGCTTCATAAAAATAAGCACGTCTTTGTGGAATGGGGTGTTCTGCTTCAATCAGTGCATTCATATAGTCATACCATTGGTTTGTTGGAGGCTCGCAAAGATTTTGGAGAGAATGCAATGATCCCAAAATTTCTGCTAGTCGGAGTAATTTTTTTTCATAAGGTGGAGATTGTTGTGCAAAGGCTGGCATTGAAATGACAAGAAATATTAAAATAATGATGTTTATCAATCTATTATGCATTATTTTTATTGCTTTCTTTGAATAAAACTCTGTAAGGATAAAATAATTTTGTCATGAGAACGGTGTAAAAAATAAAGTTAATTGCTACATTATTCTCAATTATTGATTATAAAATATAGGGCGTAAGAGGAAGTAAGGAACCCATTGTGGAATATTGAAAATACTGACGAAGCTTTGTGTGGTTAAAAATTTAAGATTTTCTGCCTGCAAGCTATCTATTTTTCACATAGATTTATATTGTATTGCCTATAGATTTTTTTCTAAGCTCATTTTCTTTAAGGAGGGAAAGCATCTCTAATGATAGAACGCTTTTGTCCAATCAAATAAAATAGATTGTTTTTATGATAAACGATGAATACAGCCGTAAATACAATGGGAAAATGGTAAGAAGAATTTATTATAAGATACAAGTTTTTAGCTTAAACCGCGTAATACAATGATTTGAGATAAGATACATCTAAAAGGATCGGTGCATAATATCGTCCATGGAGTCAATAAATGAAAGAGTTGCGATTTTATAATACGCTAACACGTAAAAAAGAAAAATTTACACCAATAGATGCGACAAGAGTACGTCTTTATGTTTGTGGACCAACAATTTATGATTATGCGCATATAGGAAATGCACGTCCTGTTATTGTTTTTGATATTTTATTTCGCTTATTGCGTCATGTTTATGGCAATGAGCATGTTCTATATGCGCGTAATATTACAGATGTCGATGATAAAATTAATGCACGAGCAGCTAGCGAATATCCAAACGTATCATTGAATGAGGCTATTCGTCACTTAACAGAACGTACATATTCTCAGTTTCAACAAGATACCATAGCACTTGGTTGTCTGTTGCCAACCAGTCAGCCACGCGCTACTGAGCATTTAGAGGAGATGCGCTCTTTAATTGAAAGTTTGCTTGAAAAGGGGCACGCTTATGAAGCGGAAAATCATATATTATTTTCTGTAAGTAGCATAAAAAATCCTCCCCATTATGGGGCATTTGCAAATCGTTCTTTAGATGAAATGAGGGCGGGGGCGCGTATCGATGTTGCTGCTTATAAAAGGGAAGAGATGGATTTTGTTTTGTGGAAGCCTTCTGTAGAAGGAGAACCAGGTTGGGAATCACCGGGCGGAATTCCTGTTTTAGGTCGTCCAGGTTGGCATATTGAATGTTCTGCAATGTCAATGGCAAAGTTATTAGCGCCCTATGGCGGTGGTTTAACCTGTGATGATCCGTCTGCCAATGTTTTTGATATCCATGGTGGTGGAATTGATTTAATTTTTCCTCATCATGAAAATGAGATTGCACAAAGTTGTTCAGCTTTTGGGACGGAGAGAATGGCTAATTTTTGGATGCATAATGGTTTTTTACAAGTTGAAGGCAAAAAGATGTCGAAAAGCTTTGGCAATTTCAGAACTATTCGTTCTATTTTAGAGAATAATTTGGGGGAGTTTAATGGTATTTTAACCGATGAAATGAAGCAAAATTGGGCTGGTTTGTCTGCGCGTTTTTCGATGTTGCAAACGCATTATCGTGAACCATTAAATTGGACAGCACAGCGTTTAATACAATCGAGCAGCGAACTGTATCGTTGGTATGAATGGCTTCGCAGCAAAAAGAGTGAGATGAAAAACAATGAAGCAATTGATGATACTTTGATAGATGCACTTAGTGATGATCTTAATACTCCAAAAGCACTGACTCTTTTGCGAAAATTTTATAAAGAAGGAAATGCTTTGGCTCTTCTGAATGGGATGAATTTATTAGGACTGTTAAGACAAGAATGGATTAAAGAAATAGATTGCCCATTATTTATGAGAAAAACTTTCCTTGATACAAAATTTATTGATCAGCGCATTGCCGAAAGACTAAGACTTATCCATAATAAAGAGTGGGAAGCTGCGGATACAATTCGTGATGAGCTTGCAGCCGAGGGGGTTCTTTTAAAAGACAGTAAGGATCCGCAGAGTGGTGAGCGCATAACTGTGTGGGAAATAAAACGATTTTAATTTCTCTATTCCAGCAGCTTCATAAAAAAGGAGAATATGATGGAATTTTTATATCATTATGGATATATCGCGCTTAAACTGGCTGTAGGCCTTGTTGCCTTCTTATTTATTTTAAGAACGACGGGGCGGGGGAGTCTTAGTCAGATGACACCAGTTGATTTGGTCAGTAATTTTGTCATGGGAGGTATTATTGGAGGAGTTATTTATAATCAGAATATTAGTAGCATTCAATTATTGCTTGTTTTACTCATCTGGCAAACCTTGATTACATCTTTTAATTTTATTGCACGCTATTCAGTTTTTTTTCGTCGTCTTATTGCAGGGCGGAATGTTACATTAGTTTTAGATGGAGTTTTCCAAATGGATAAGATTAAGAGCTTAGGGATCAATATTAATGATCTCATTACGATGTTACGTCTTAAAGGGTGTCACTTACATGAAGCTGCTTTTGTTCGTTTGGAAACCAATGGTGATTTCACTGTCATTAAAAAGGAAGAGGGAAAGAAATCGACGATTTTAATAGAAAATGGTGAAGTTATTGATGAGGGACTTAAAGAGATTGGTAAAACAAAAAAGTGGCTTCAGGCAGAATTGAAAAAAAAACATGTAAAAGTTGAAAGTTTATTCGCAGCAGAATGGTATGAAAATATAGATCAAAATAATAAATTGTATAGTGGATTATTTCTTGTTCCTTTTTCAAAAACAGTCTAACTTCAAAAAACGGGTAGGTATAGCTTATTGGAAGCCCCGTAATGAAGAGATGAATCTATAAACAACCACAGAGGGTATTTTGCCTGTTTGTGCGGATGATAGAGAAGTAAGGACTTTATGAAACGCAATGAAATGACAAAAACTGTATCATCAGATACAGGGAGAACTCTGCACACACTTTACAATTTATGGCCCTATATGTGGCCAGTAGGTCGGCGTGATCTAAAAATGCGTGTGTTGTGGGCAATATTTTATCTTGTTTTGGCTAAGCTCGTTCTCATATCTGTACCGTATTTCTTTAAATATTCTACGAATGTGCTTGATTCAAGCTTTCAGCCACCTAAATGGTTCCCATCCAGTTGGATTATTCCCATCATGCTCGTTTTGGCATACAATGTCGCGCGTATTATGCAGGCTGGATTAAATCAATTACGCGATTCCCTGTTTGCCACTGTTGGTCAATATGCTGTTCGTCAATTAGCTTATAAAACCTTTGTACATATGCATGAGTTATCTTTGCGATTTCATTTGGAACGCCGAACAGGTGGGCTTTCTCGTGTGATTGAGCGTGGGACAAAAGGAATTGAAGCGATCGTAAGATTTTCAATTCTTAGTACAGTACCGACAGTTTTAGAATTTATATTAACGGCACTGGTATTTTACATAAGTTATGGGTGGCATTATCTTCTCATTGTTGTTGCAACAGTTGGATTATATATCTTGTTTACCATTAAGGCGAGTGATTGGCGTATTCGCATTCGGCAAAAAATGAATACAGCGGATACTGAGGCGAATACTCGCGCTGTTGATTCTCTTTTGAATTTTGAAACGGTCAAATATTTTGGTAATGAAACTCTAGAAGCCGATCGATTTGATGCTTCTATGGTAGGTTATGAAAAAGCCGCAACAAAGATTTGGACATCGTTAAGCTGGCTTAATTTTGGTCAGACTCTTATCTTTGGTATTGGAATGACGATCATGATGCTGATGTCAGCTTATGAAGTTTTTTATAAGACACAAACTTTAGGAGATTTTGTTTTTATTAATGCGCTTTTAATGCAACTTTCCATTCCACTAAATTTTATTGGTTCAATGTATCGTGATATTCGACAAGGTTTAACGGATATTGAAGCAATGTTTGATCTTTTAGATGTTCAGAAAGAGATCGTTGATAAATCGGATGCTAAACCGTTAGAGATAAGCGATGGGACCATTTGTTTTCATCAGGTAAAGTTTTCCTATGATTCGAGACGTCAGATTCTCAGAGATATTGATTTTGAAGTTCCTGGAGGAAAAACAGTCGCTATTGTCGGTCCATCGGGTGCCGGTAAATCTACTATTTCTCGGTTGCTTTTTCGGTTTTATGATGTTGATGCAGGCTCTATCACAATTGATGGGCAGGATATTCGTGACGTAACACAAAAGAGTTTGCGTGAAGCGATTGGCATGGTCCCACAAGATACGGTGTTATTTAATGATACAATTGCCTATAATATTTGCTATGGGCGTCCAAGTGCTACAGATGAAGAGATGCGCAAAGCTGCTGAAATGGCACAAATATCAAAATTTATTGAAATTTTACCGGAAGGTTTTCAGTCTATGGTAGGAGAGCGAGGTCTCAAATTATCAGGTGGTGAAAAACAACGCGTGGCTATTGCACGGACACTTTTAAAAGCTCCTCCACTTCTTATTCTAGATGAAGCAACGGCGGCTCTTGATACGGCGACGGAACAGGAAATTCAACAAGCATTGGATATTGTAAGCCGTGGACGTACAACATTGATTATTGCGCACCGTCTTTCTACTGTTATCAATGCGGATGAAATTTTAGTTCTTAAAAGTGGTCGTATTATTGAAAATGGGACGCATACAGAGCTTTTACGCAAGAAAGGTCTCTATGCTTCAATGTGGAATAAGCAGCTTGAAGCATCGCAAGCGGAAGAAAAATTACGTAAAATGCGTGAAGAAGATGAGACGAGTGTTGTTAATCGTAAAAAATAAATAGAGCAAAATGTAATCTATATCTTTATATGGAGTGATTGATTAAATACATAAAAAGACACAAGAGGAACAAAAAGCTTTGTTGCTTGTTTAAGTTTACGATGAATAGGAAATTATATGAGTATTCTGCAATCTTTTCATAATAGCTTTGTACCGGTTCATAAAGAAGGTTATCCTTTTATTGTAGCGTTTTTTGTTATTTCGCTCATTCTTGGTTGGATATGGAGTCCGTTGTTTTGGTTTGGTCTCGTTCTCACGGTGTGGTGTGTATACTTTTTCCGTGATCCAGATCGTGTGATCCCTTTGAATTCAAATTGGGTTATGTCGCCTGCAGATGGGCGTATTTCATTTGTGGAATCATGTGTTCCACCTGAAGAATTAGGATTAGGAAAAGATGAAATGATTCGTATTTCCATTTTTATGGATGTTTTTTCATGCCATATTAATCGTATTCCTATCAGTGGTACAGTAGAGTCTATCGTTTATCATCCAGGTCGATTTACCAATGCTGACTTTGATAAAGCTAGTCAGTTTAATGAGCGTAATGGGGTGGTAATTGATAGCAAACATGGTAAAATTGGTGTCGTACAAATAGCGGGAATGGTTGCGCGCCGGATTGTTTGCTGGTCAAAAGAAAACGATGCCGTTATGACTGGTGAGCGATTTGGATTGATTCGTTTTGGTTCTCGCCTTGATATTTATACACCAACTGAAATGAAATTGCGTGTTGCAGTTGGACAGACAGCAATTGCTGGAGAAACAGTTTTGGGTTCTTTTGATGATAAGAGTGCCACAACGGACTTCAGATACGACTAGGGTTCACAATGAAAAATTTTTCGCCATTTTCTTCATTCAATCCTGAGGGGCAGCATGATGATGTTGCAAATCGGCGGCGTTCACCTACATCAATGCGGTATGTTATTCCTAATATCATTACTATTTTAGCAATTTGTGCAGGGATGAGCAGCATTCGTTTGGCTTTTGAACATCGCTATGAAGCTGCTATTTTAATGGTGCTTTTGGCCGCAGTTTTAGATGGTGCTGATGGTCGCATTGCCCGTTTAATAGATGGTAGTTCATCTTTTGGGGCACAGATGGATTCTCTTGCTGATGTTATAAATTTTGGTGTTACTCCTGCACTCATTGTTTATTCTTTTATCTTGAATCAAGCGAATCATATTGGGTGGGTTGCTGCCCTTGTTTATTGTGTTGCTTGTTGTTTGCGATTAGCACGTTTTAATGTGATGTTAGATAACCCCAATATACCTAAGTGGCAGAGAAGTTATTTTGTTGGTGTTCCAGCACCAGCAGGAGCATTATTACTTTTATTGCCTACCTATTTAGGCACTCTTGGTTTGGTCCCCAATTGGGGGTGGGCATTATTTTTTAGTCTTTATACTGTAATTATTGCTTTTCTTTTGATTAGTCGTTTACCGGTATGGAATGCAAAAACAATTGATCAAAATTTAAGGCGCGATATCGTTATACCGTGCATGTTGGTCATTGTTATTTATGTCGGTTTTCTTGCGACTTACACATGGGAAACTTTATTGATTACAGCTGTTAGTTATATGATTTTTCTCCCCTGTAGTTTTATCGCTTATAATAAACGTGCTACTTTAGAAGAGAAAAAGGCTGATGCTAAAGCTATCCAAGAATTATAAAGTGCTTCATTCTTCTATCGAGAAGCACAGAAAAAAGAGAGAGTCGAACAATTTACTTCTCATATGATGATCAATCAGGTACGTGATAATCTACAAACCGATTTTTATGGACATTAAAGAGTTTTCCAGTTTCATTTAAATCAGGTGATAACAAATGGACTATCTTTTTTGCAACCTCTTGTGGTGAAGGGAGAGTTTGTGGATCTTCACCGGGCATAGCTTCAGCGCGCATGGCAGTGCGTGTCGCACCAGGGTTGACACAATTAATCTTAATAGGGGTTTGTTTGAGTTCTTCTGCCCAACAGCGGGCAATCACCTCTAAAGCCGCTTTAGAGGCTGCATAAGCTCCCCAGAAAGGGCGCGCAGCATGCGCAACGCTTGAGGATAACAGGATGGCTCGTCCAGCATCAGATTCACGTAATAAAGGCTCAACGGCTTTCATTAAGCGCCATTGGCTGAAAAGATTTATTTGAAAAACATCTTCAAATACCGTGTTTTCTATATGCGCTATTGATGAGAGTGTTCCAAGAATTCCTGCGTTTGCAACGATAATATCAAGTTTTTTCCAGCGTTTGGCAATTGAGATAGCAAGGGTATCGATGTTTTCCATATGATGCAAGTCAAGGGGAACGAGGGTTGCATGAGCCCCTTTTTCTCGGATTTGATTATCTAATTCAGTAAGTCCACTGACTGTTCGTGCAAGAGCAATAATATGAGCGCCGCGTGCAGCAAGCTCGAGTGCTAAATAATAGCCAATCCCTCTTGATGCGCCAGTAACAAGTGCAACACGTCCATGGAGACTAAAGTCACGTTTTGTCATCATTAATCTCTTGTTTTAAGAACAAATGATTGATGAATTTTGGAGAGATTTTCTTGATCAACCAGATGCGTAGGATAATATCCAGTAAAATAATGGTCAGTAAATTGTGGGTCGGCGTTATTCCGTTTTTCCCCTGCTACAGCAAGATATAATCCATCCGTTGAAAGAAATTCTAATGAATCCGCTCCAATAAAATCACACATAGATTTTAAATCTGGATATTGATTTGCTAAAAGGTTTTCAGCTTTAGGTGTATCAATACCATAAAAGTCAGGATAAAAAATCATAGGGCTAGAAATGCGCATATGAACTTCTTTTGCTCCTGCATCGCGAAGCATTCGTACAATTTTAAGGGATGTTGTTCCACGTACAATAGAGTCATCAACCAGAATAACACGTTTTTCTTCAATCACAGGACGGTTTGCCGAATGTTTTAACTTGACGCCAAAAGCACGAATTTGTTGTGTTGGTTCGATAAAAGTGCGGCCAACATAGTGATTACGAATAATACCAAGCTCGAAGGGAATTCCAATTTTTTGTGCATAGCCAATTGCAGCAGGCGTTCCTCCATCAGGAACAGGAACCACAACATCACCCTCACAAGGGGCTTCCTGTGCTAAACGGATTCCCATATTTTTGCGTGTTGTATAAACACTACGCCCTCCAACGATTGAGTCTGGGCGGGCAAAATAAACATATTCAAACAAGCAAAGTTTTTCTGGTTTTGTATTTTCTGGTTTTATAATTTTTTTCGTAATTTCCCCATTTTTTTGTATTTCACATATGATGATTTCTCCATTTTTAACATCACGGACATATTTTGCTCCAATAATATCAAGAGCACAAGTTTCAGAACAAAAGATAGGCTTACCATCAAGTTCCCCCATCACGAGAGGTCTAATTCCTGTTGGATCGCGTGCCGCAATAAGTTTTGTACGTGTGAGCGCTAACATAGCATACCCACCTTCTACTTGCCGAATCGCATCAACAAAACGATCAGAGGACGATTCATAACGTGAGCGGGCAATAAGATGGAGAAAAACTTCTGAATCCGACGTTGATTGACAGATAGCACCAGAAGCGATGAGTTCACGGCGTAATGTGAGACCATTGGTAAGATTACCATTATGCGCAATAGCAATACCTCCAACTTTCAATTCAGCAAAAAGGGGTTGAACATTGCGTAATGCCACTTCTCCAGTTGTTGAATAACGGGTATGTCCAATAGCACGATTTCCTGGTAAGCGTGCAAGTGTTGCAGGGTTTGTATAGTGATCTCCAACAAGACCTAAATGCTTTTCTTGATGAAATATTTTATTATGGTAAGAAACAATCCCAGCTGCTTCTTGCCCACGATGCTGAAGTGCGTGGAGTCCAAGAGCTGTTAATGTTGCAGCATCTTCATGCCCAAGAATACCAAAAACTCCACATTCTTCATGAAGGGTATCATCATCTAATGAAAATTCTTGACAGAAAACATCGCTTTTTATCATCATATTCTTTCAGTTGTGATATGGAGGAATCATTAATATCATATTTTACATCATTTAGTTCTCTTTCCTCATGAAAAACTATTTTCTATTTTTTGAAAATTATCTTTTCATGAGAGTGTTGCTCATACGTATGTTTATTGCTGTCTTTAAACAAATTTTCCGTCTTTTCGAGAACAGATCCAATATCTTTTGGGAGTATTTCCCAAACTTTTTGTCCCAATGAATCTAAAATAGGCCTTGTTTTTGCATTTTTTAACCAATTCGCTTGAAGCTCGGGTTTAATCAGTGCATTAATCAGCAACATACCGATGACCATGATAAGTAAACCACGAAGTGCTCCAAAAATAAAACCAATAGTACGGTCAAGTATACCAATTCGACTATCAATAATAAAATCAGAGATCTTCATTGTAATAATTGAAGTAATAATGAGAACAATAATAAAAATAGTGACCAATGTTGTGATCAATGCAATCATTTTATTAGAGAGATATTGTTCAAAGAAAGGTAAGACAGGTTTGAATAAAAACAGTGTCGTAACAGCTGCAACTGCCCAAGAAATCAACGATAACACTTCACGTGAAAATCCTCGAAGCATAGCAAGAAAAGCGGACAACAGGATGATTACTACGACAATTCCATCAAGGATTGTTATGATCATTTGTTTGTTCCTTATACATAAAGTTATGTTCTTTTAAGTCTGTGTGCAAATATATTTTTTGTTATGCCATTTTTTGTTCTTATAGCAAGGATCTTTTGTATTTTATAGAGTTTTTTCTATATTATCATATCTGTGGTGCAGATCATTTTTTACTTACGGTAAGAGTAGCAACGAGTTCGGGAAGGTCGGAGAAAGTTTTTTGTTGAAAGTTGAGCGACTTCATCATTTCGGTTGTTGTTGTGGGGTGAAAGGCTCCTTGAAAGCCGAGTTTTTTTGCTTCATTGATGCGCTGTGCTGAATGTGCAACAGCGCGGGTAGCTCCTGAAAGACTGACTTCACCAAAATATACATAATCCGTTGGCAATGCGATATTGGCAAGAGAAGATACCAAAGCAGCGGCTACAGCTAAATCAGCAGCGGGTTCTGATATGCGATATCCACCTGCTACGTTCAGATAGACATCATGCTGTCCAAAACGAATGCCACAATGGGCTTCTAAAACGGCAAGAATCATAGAAAGGCGATTTCCATCCCATCCGACAACCGCACGTCTTGGTGTCCCAAGGGAAGAAGGAGCAACAAGCGCTTGAATTTCTACGAGTATCGGGCGAGTCCCTTCCATTCCTGCAAAAACAGCAGCGCCTGGTGCTTTTTCATTACGTTCCCCTAAAAATAATTCAGATGGATTTATCACTTCGCGTAATCCTTTATCAGACATTTCAAAGACACCAATTTCATCTGTTGGTCCGAAGCGATTTTTTACAGTTCTAAGAATGCGATAATGATGTCCTCCTTCACCCTCAAAATAGAGAACGCCATCAACCATATGTTCAACGACTCGAGGACCAGCAATTTGTCCATCTTTTGTAACATGCCCAACAAGAACAACAGCGGCTCCTGTTTTCTTGGCAAAGCGGATCATTGCCTGAGCACCGATACGTACTTGTGTGACAGTGCCAGGTGCTGAATCTGCTGTATCTGACCATAGGGTTTGAATCGAATCGATAATCACCATATCAAGGTTTTTATGTTCGCTTAAGGTTGCCAGAATATCTTCAACATTGGTTTCAGCAGCAAGTTTCACTTCTGTATTGTTTGCTTCAAGCCTTTGTGCGCGCAGACAAATTTGCGCAATAGCCTCTTCACCTGAAACATAGATGACATTATATCCTTTACGTGATAAAGCAGCGGCTGTTTGTGTCAGCAATGTTGATTTACCAATACCCGGATCACCTCCAACAAGGAGTGCTGATCCACGGACAAAGCCCCCACCGGTAACACGATCAAGTTCAGCAATACCAGAATGAATACGTGGAGCATCTTCGATATTTCCAGAAAGAGATGTGAGTGTGACAATGCGTCCTTTACGGGCATTTTGCTTAGGACCACTTCCTATACCGCTATTTATAGTTTCTTCGATAAGGGAATTCCATTCCCCACAAGCGCTACATTTTCCTGCCCAACGAGAATGGATGGTTCCGCAATTTTGACAGATAAATTGAATACGATTACGCGCCATGTCGATTTAACCAATTTGCTCTGGAAGATAATCATTATCTTCTAGGTCACTAAATCGTGTGAAAGAAGACTGAAAGGCAAGGGGCACGATTCCTGTCGGTCCATGACGTTGTTTTGCAACAATAACATCAGCTTTTCCAAAAACTTTGTCCATTGTCTCTATCCATTTCATATGTTCAAGGCTACCGAACTTTGGCTCTTCATTTTTGAGGTAATATTCTTCACGATAGACAAATAAAACGATGTTGGCATCTTGCTCAATAGAACCAAATCCACCTAAATCTGAAAGTTTTGGGCGTTTATCTGTTCTGTTTTCAACTTGATGTGAAAGTTGTGAAAGAGCAATAATAGGGATATTTAATTCTTTCGCTAAAGCTTTTAATTCTGCAGTGATTTCTTGAATATGATATTCAGATGTGTATTTTAAATCACTTGTCATGAGTTGGATATAATCAATAATTAAGACATCCAAACCATGTTTTTGCTTGAGACGCCGAGCACGGGCAGCCAGTTGTGAAACTGATATTCCTCCAGTTTGATCAATATAAAGGGGTGCCTTTTGGAGCTGATTTACCGTACGAATAATTTTTGAAAATTGTTCATCTGAAATATGACCACGTCGAATATCAGAAGAAGAGACTTCCGTTTGTTCAGAAATAATACGTGTTGCAAGCTGCTCTGAGGACATTTCAAGTGAGAAGAACCCTACAACGCCGCCTTCATTTTCTTGGATATTACCATTATGATTATAAGCATTGGCAATATTAAAGGCAATATTGGTAGCAAGTGAAGTTTTACCCATACCAGGGCGTCCCGCAAGGATAATTAAGTCGGATGGTTGTAATCCTCCCATTTTTTCATCAAGTGTTTGAATATGAGTCGCTATCCCTGATATTTGCGAAGAGCGCTTTTTTGCAGCACTTGCTATATCAACAACTCTTTTGATAGCTTCATCAAGACTGTCAAATCTACTATCGCAGTCTTCTTTTTTTTCTAGCATAATTATACACTTTCCTTTTGTTAGATATCAGTTTTTATGCAATTTTATATCAAGAATATTTTGCATATTGTAGAATTTTCTCTGTGCTGTAGTATTTAAAACACTGCTTGTTTTTATATTGCGGTAATTAGGGTAATTTTTCAGATAGATTAGAAAATATTTTTGTTAAAAGGTTAGAGGTTGTCCTATAAAGAGGAAAGTTTCTGATATTCTACATAATAGTCAGCCTTGCACAACAGCAGCAATTATTTTTGAATTTAAAAACAAGAAAATGAGTGTCTTGTGAGAAGGAGTTTTTTAAAAGAAGGAACAATATAGAAAGATTTAGATTAGCTATGGATTTTAATATATGTACCCCACTTACAACATTAAGAGATGTGTTATCATTTCATGCAAGAAGAATGTTATTAAATAGCAAATAACGGCGGCTAGAATCATTGAAAAATGATTCTTTGTAAGAAATTTTATTCTTGATAAGAACTACATTTTTTAATAAGAAGAATGGTTTCACAATTTTGACAGATAAATTGAATACGGTTGCGTGCCATTTTGATTTAACCAATTTGCTCTGGAAGATAATTACTATCGGCTAGATCACTAAAGCGTGTGAAGTCAGATTGAAAGGCAAGGGGAACGATTCCTGTCGGACCATGGCGCTGTTTTGCAATAATAACATCAGCTTTTCCAAAAGCTTTGTCCATTATTTCTAGCCATTTTTGATGTTCCAAAGTGTTTAGTTTTGGTTCTTCATTTTTGAGATAATATTCTTCGCGATAGACAAACAGAACGATATCGGCATCTTGCTCAATTGAACCAGATTCACGTAAATCTGAGAGCTGTGGACGTTTATCTGTTCTATTTTCTACTTGACGAGAAAGTTGAGAGAGAGCGATAATAGGAATATTCAATTCTTTTGCTAATGCTTTTAATCCTGTGGTAATTTCTGTGATCTCTTGAACACGATTTTCTGATGAACGCTTTGAACTGCTTGTCATGAGTTGGATATAGTCAATAAACAAGATATCTAAACCATGTTGCCGCTTGAGACGCCGCGCACGAGCAGCTAATTGCGTAATTGATATTCCCCCAGTTTGATCAATATAAAGTGGTGCCTTTTGTAGTTGGTTCACCGCACGAATAATTTTTGAAAATTGTTCATCTGAAATATTGCCACGCCGAATATCAGAAGAAGAGACTTCTGTTTGTTCAGAAATAATACGGGTTGCAAGCTGTTCGGATGACATCTCAAGTGAGAAGAATCCCACAATGCCGCCTTCATTTTCTTGGATATTGGCATTACGATTATAAGCATTAGCAATATTAAAGGCAATATTGGTAGCCAGTGAGGTTTTACCCATACCAGGGCGGCCCGCAAGGATAATTAAGTCAGATGCTTGTAATCCTCCCATTTTTTCATCAAGTGTTTTAATATGGGTGGCTATCCCTGATAATTGTGAAGAGCGCTTTTTCGCAGCACTTGCCATATCGATAGCTTTTTTAATAGCCTCATTAAAATTTTCAAATCCACCTCCATATTTCCCTTTTTCTGCTAGCTCAAATAACTGATTTTCAACAGTTTCAATTTGTTGGGTAGGCGTGAGCTCTACAGGAGCATCAAAGGCTGTATTGACAACTTGAGTTCCAAGGTTAATCAAAGACCGTCGGATAAAAAGATCGTAAATGACGCGTCCATAATCTTCAGCGTTAATAATAGTGACTGCCTCTGTGGCTAAGCGAACAACATATTGGTATACAGTAATATCTCCAATTTTTTCTTCCATTTGGATATAGGGCTTGATTGTAACTGGATCTACACGTTTTCCTGTTTTAATAAGGTGAGATAAAACATGATAAATTTTTTGATGCAATGGTTCAAAAAAATGTTCTGGTTTTAGAAAATCTGAAACGCGGTCAAGAGAATCATTGTTGATAAAGATGGCACCAAGCAATGCCTGTTCAGCTTCAATATTATGCGGAAGTTGCCGAAAAGAAGGAGAATCCTCTTTCTTTGAAGAGCTGACATTAACAACGTTAGTTTCTTCCATAATATTTTTCCACTAAAATTCTAAGTCTAGCTACTTTAGGCGATAAATTGAAAATCGTATAATTAAAAGAATAGAGCTACAAACCTTCATTTTAAGTTAAAATTATATAATTTTTTAAAACTCTCTTTTCGTTTCTCATTTATCATTTGTGTATTATTTATATAACGTCTATCTATTTTATAATATGTGATTTTAAAGTGGAAGTTTTGCTACTCTAAATTTAAGTATTTTTAAGTTACTTAACCTTAAAATTCCAATATCTGTGTAAGTAGAATTATTTTTTTATAACTGAAATTATTTCAGATCATGTGAGGATGTAATCAACTTAACGCTCATACAAACTTTAGCCTTAAGGGTAGAACTTTAAATTATTTTTGCTTTATATGCTGGAAAACAAAAGACATTTCCTCTTAGTAATATTATCATTCTCGGCATGTAATGCCTTTAAATAGTATACTTCTAATTCTTTCATAAAAATAAGGTTCTTTATGTACGATAGCCATAAAATACTCACTTTTAAAGTGTGAGTATTTTATGAGCGATATTTATAATGGAATAAAAAATATAAAACAGAAAGAAAAATAGCAATTAAGCTTCTTGATGAGAACTGTTTATATCGTTGTCATTAATTTCTTCTGCCAATAATTCTTCCTGACTTTCTTCTAATAATTCTTCTTGAATATTATATATTTCTTTAGCCGAAGTGAGAGTTTCACCTTCTGCTTGGCGTTGTGCTTCACTGGTAGAACGCGCAACGTTAATAATCACAGAAATTTGAACCTCTGGATGTAAACTAAGAGTGATAGTGTGAAGACCGATCATTTTTATTGGATGATTAAGTTCGATTTGATTTCTTCCAATAGAAAAGCCTTCATCTGTTATGATTTCAGCAATATCACGTGTTGACACAGAACCATAAAGTTGTCCCGTTTCACCAGCAGAACGAACAACAATGAATGATTGTCCATCAAGTTTTTCAGAAATTTTTTGCGCTTCGCTTTTGCGTTCAAGATTACGTGCTTCAAGTTGTGCACGTTGTACCTCAAAATGTTTTTTATTAGCTTCATTTGCGCGTAAAGCTTTACCTTGAGGCAAGAGAAAATTACGCGCATAACCATCTTTAACTGAGACAATATCACCCATCTGACCAAGACGAGGAATGCGCTCAAGTAAAATAATATCCATAGTTTTTCCTTTCGAACAAATAAATTTAGTGGAGTTTTTTGCGTGATTGAAAATTGTATTGAATAGCAGCCCAAATTCCCATCAAAAGTACCATGAAAACAATAGGTGGAGCAAAAACGACTGTAAAAATAGCAATATAAACAAGAGAAAGTATAATAATTCGACCGTTTACCCCTTTTGTAATATTGTGAAGATATGCTAGACCGCTAATTAATATGATGACAATGTATGCAGTACTAAAGACAAGGGTACTCAAGTTAAGAGAAGCGCTCAGCTCAACCATCGATGTTATGCAAACAATAATGAAAATAATAATTCCAGAAATTGGAAGGCGGAGAGTTTGGCTCCAATCATCACGGGGTCTTTTCAGCCATTTCATATGTTGTGCTGCTATAATGGAAAAGTAAAGGTTACCAATGAGAAAAACCAAACTATAAATAGTCAAAGAAAAAGCAGTAAAAGTTGCTGTATGCGTCATTAAAAGCTCACTAAAAGCGCGTATATAGGCTTCTTTTATTGACTGTGTTTGTTGCAGAGTTTGTGCTATGTTTTCGGTGATTTTTTTTGCAACGATGGGTGTGGAAGGACGTGTTTGAACATAGAGCCCAATGAAAGTTGCTATAAGAGCGATAAAATTAGTTAAATGAAAAATAACCGATGATAATGGATACCATATCAGTTCATTTTCTTTTTGCGCTGGTCGTGCAAGCCCAAGAAGCCAAGAAGCATAGACAGCAGGAAGGAAAAATAAGACCATAAAGCCAAGAGCAATATAGGTATTAGTGGTTATGATAAGAACAACAGTAGCACTTATGAGGGCGATGAGACTGGCTAATGTTCCTTGACCGAACGCAACAATAAAAATTGGTAATGAAAGAAAGCAGCCAAGAAGAAGAGAAAAAAAGGGCACGATATTTGCAACACTGATGATTGCCAGCCCTATCACAACAGCAAATAATCCTGCTAAAATACCGGTTAATATCTCATAAGTACGATTTTTTTTCATTTATTGCTGTCCTGCTTTCTGCAGTTAGAGGCGTATCAATACCCCAACTTTGACATTTAATAGCTTAACATAGGATACAACAAGCTATTTTAAACCATATAAGAAATGCAACTGGAGAAACTCTCCAGTTGCATAGCATATTGATTGCTTACTTTATAACGTACGGAAGTAAGCCTAAAAAGCGAGCACGTTTGATAGCATTAGCTAATTCACGCTGTTTTTTCTGACTAACAGCAGTAATCCGTGAAGGAACAATTTTCCCACGTTCGGAAATATAACGTTGTAACAACTTGATGTCTTTATAATCAATTTTGGGAGCATTGGTCCCTGAAAAAGGACATGTTTTACGACGACGATGAAAGGGGCGACGTGCAGAGTTTTGATTAGTATCAGTCATCATTCTACCCCTTCTATAGTATTTTCACGTTGACGACGTGGAAAACGAGGACGCTCTTCATCATGTCCAATGTGACTATTGCGATCAAGGTGTGAGAGCATAGCAGATTTTTCTTTTTCGTGTTGTTCTACGCGAATGGTCATATAACGCAAAATATCTTCATTGATGCGCATCTGACGCTCCACTTCAGCAATTGCTGAAGCTGGTGCATCAATATTGACTAAGACATAATAAGCTTTACGGTTTTTCCGAATACGGTAAGCAAGAGGACGAAGTCCCCAATTTTCTATACGCCCAACTTTTCCACCATGCGCTTCAATGACACCTTTGTAGAGACTCAAAAGTTCATCAACTTGCTGCGGAGCAATGTCTTGTCGGGCAAGGAACATATGTTCATAAAGAGCCATTGTTTTGCCTTTCTTCAATTAAATTTCACCGGTTTTAGCGCAAAGCCTCTGCGACTTGTCTTTTTTGGAAATCCAAAGAAGAAAGGACGCGTTTACAATTCGAAACATCTCAGAGCGGAGACACGGGAGGCCGGAAACATTGTATTTCCTACTGATATTTTACAGCCCTCCGTTCAACCTCCAGCTAAAGTGCCGGCAACGAATATTTCATATCTACAGGTTATCTTTTAAAATAGCAAGTTTATGCACATAAAAAATTGATTTGTTAAATCTTGATATATTTCCTTCTTCTACAAAAAGATAATACTGTAATATAAAGGCAAAGGAGGGAAAAATGGACTTTTTAAACCAGATTGATGTTACACTCTTTGAAATGTTTGTCGGCAATCATCAAGCTTGGTCGATTATAGTTTTGTTTAGTATTTTTTGTGCAAAGTTTTTAATTTATATTATTCCTCTCCATCTTTGTGCGTTGTGGTTTTGTAGTGGGGAGAGGGAACGGTGTGTTGTGCTAAGCATTTGCATGAGTATTTGTGCCTCTCTTTTCATAGGTTATCTCATTTCTCTTTTTTATTTTCATCCTCGCCCATTCGTGGTAGGGCTGACGACACCGCTTATTCAACATCGTGCAACAGCTTCTTTTCCTAGTAATCATGCCTTGACCATTGCATCTTATGCAGCTAACTTTTATTTTTACCGATACAAAGTTACTTTTAAATTTGCCACCGTATTTTTGTGTTTGATCTGTTGGGCGCGCATCTTTGTGGGTGTACATTATCCCTTTGATATTTTAGCAGGTGCACTTTTAGGAAGTCTCATAAGTTTGGGTGTTATTCAGTTTATAGCACCCTATTTTCCTAAGTTTTTATATCAAATTCCGCCCTTAAAATATAATTTTAAGTGTGGTATTCGTTTTAAATAAAGGGCTTTATATTGATTTGTGCGGATGAATAAGGTCAAAAGAAAATAATTTAATTGTACAGTTTTAGGAGTTGATAAATGGGTGCAGCTTTTATTTTTCCAGGGCAGGGGAGTCAACTTGTTGGTATGGGGAAAGCGCTTGCAGAGCAATTTATTGTCGCAAGGATGGTTTTCGAGGAAGTTGATGATGCTTTGGGTGAGAAATTATCAAAGATCATTTTTGAAGGACCAGCAGATGTTTTAACGTTAACAGCAAATGCACAACCGGCATTAATGGCTGTATCTATGGCTGTCATTCGTGTGATGAAACAATTAGGGCTTCGTATAGAAGAAAAGGTAAGGTTTGTTGCTGGTCATTCTTTAGGCGAATATTCGGCTCTTTGTGCTGCTGGTACATTTACTCTCACAGATACGGCAAGACTTTTGCGTATTCGTGGCAATGCTATGCAGGCTGCTGTCGCGGTTGGTGAAGGTTCTATGGCTGCATTAATTGGTTTAGAAGAGCACATTGTGGAAGAAATTTGTGAAACTGTTTCTGGAGAAGGACTATGTCAGATTGCTAATGATAATGGTGGTGGGCAAATTGTTATTTCTGGTAAAGCAAAAGCAGTTGAGGCAGCGGTAGAGATTGCATCAACAAAAGGTGCAAAACGTGCACTTCTTCTTCCTGTTTCTGCACCTTTTCATTCATCTTTAATGCAACCTGCTGCTGATGCCATGAAGAAAGCACTTTTGACTGTTAACAAAATGTCCCCTATTGTTCCTTTGATTGCCAATGTTTCTGTTGCACCTGAGAGCAATCCAGAGCGTATTACTACTCTTCTTGTCCAACAAGTGACTGGGAGGGTGCGATGGCGTGAAACAATAGAATGGATCGCTGCTAATGGAGTTGATACGCTTTTTGAAGTTGGTTCTGGAAAAGTTTTAACAGGTTTAACGCGTCGTATTAACAAAGATATAAAGGGGGTAACCATTGGAACAGTTGATGAAATAGAATCAGCGCTAGGTATGCTTGGCGTTTAATCTATAAGGAGTTAAAAGATGTTTAGATTAACAGGACGTAAAGCTCTTGTAACGGGGGCTTCGGGAGGAATTGGTGAGGCAATTGCACGCTGCTTTCATGCACAAGGAGCCATTGTTGGACTTCATGGAACACGTGAAGAAAAGCTCAGAGAAGTGGCGGCAGAATTAGGGCAGAATGTTTTTGTATTTCCCGCTAATCTTTCTGAACGCCAATCGATTAAACAATTGGCTGAAGTTGCAGAGAGAAAAATGGATGGCGTCGATATTTTGGTTAACAATGCAGGAATCACTAGGGATGGTCTTTTTGTGCGTATGCAAGATAAAGACTGGGATGATGTTTTAGAAGTTAACCTAACAGCTGCTTCTCTTTTGACGCGTGAATTAATACATTCTATGATGCGCCGCCGTTATGGAAGAATTATTAACATTACATCTGTTGTTGGTGTAGTGGGAAATCCTGGACAAACGAATTATTGTGCTGCAAAAGCAGGCTTGATAGGTTTTTCTAAAGCATTGGCACAAGAAATTGCTTCGCGAAATATCACTGTCAATTGTATTGCTCCAGGATTTATTAAATCTGCAATGACAGACAAGCTTAATGAAAAGCAAAAAGAAGCCATTATGGCTGCAATTCCAATGAAGCGTATGGGAAGTGGGCAAGAAATAGCTACTGCTGCTGTTTATTTAGCAAGCGATGAAGCAGCCTATACGACAGGTCAAACACTCCATATCAATGGTGGAATGGCAATGATATGAGTATTTATTTTATTCCACATTGATTTATGAGTTGTATTATTTTAGATAGTAACGATTGAAATGGATAGATGCATCTATTTCTTTAATATGGTCGTTAATCAATTGATGTCAGAATGTCAGATTGGTTCATTTTGTAGGGGATATCCACAGGATGTTTTAAATCATTACTAAAATCTTTTAAAGTAATGCATCTATTGCTTGATTAGATGAACCGATATAGTTAACCAAATTATAGGAAATATAAATTCGAGGATTTCAACATGAGTGATACAGTAGAGCGCGTTAAAAAAATTATCGTGGAACATCTTGGGGTTAATGCTGATAAAGTTGTAGAAAATGCAAGCTTTATCGATGATCTAGGGGCTGATAGCCTTGATACGGTTGAACTCGTTATGGCTTTTGAAGAAGAGTTTGGGGTAGAAATTCCAGATGAAGCTGCTGAAACGATTTTTACAGTTGGCGATGCAGTCAAGTTCATTGATAAAGCTTCTGCGTGATTACTAAAGGGCAAAGGCATAAATTGCTTTTGCCTATATTCTTCGGAGCTCTTTTGAAAAGAGAGCTTTGAGAGGTGAAGTTTAGTTCAAGGTTAGAAGTTATGAAACGTGTTGTTGTTACTGGTTTAGGATTGGTATCTCCATTAGCTGGTAATATTGAATATAGTTGGAAACGACTTCTTGAAGGAAGAAGTGGTGTCCGACGTATCACTGAGTTTGATGTGTCAGATTTGCCATGCCAGATTGCTGCGCGTATCCCCTTAGGGGATGGAACAGAGGGGACCTATAATGCTGATTTGTATATGGAACCTAAGGAGCAACGTAAAGTTGATGCATTTATTGTTTATGCAATGGCTGCTGCTAACCAAGCGCTTGCAGATGCCGAATGGTTTCCTAAGAGTGATGAAGATCAGATTTGTACAGGTGTGTTAATTGGTTCGGGAATTGGGGGAGTTGAAGGTATCGTTGAAGCTGGTTATACGCTTCGTGATAAGGGACCACGTCGTGTTTCTCCCTTTTTTATTCCAGGTCGTTTGATTAATCTTGCTTCTGGTTATGTGTCTATTCAATATGGTTTACGGGGGCCTAATCATTCTGTTGTAACAGCTTGTTCAACAGGGGCGCATGCGATTGGTGATGCGGCACGTTTGATTATGTTTGGTGATGCAGATGTCATGGTGGCAGGGGGGACTGAATCTCCGATAAATCGGATATCTCTTGCAGGTTTTGCAGCTTGTAGAGCTCTTTCTACTTGTCGCAATGATGATCCTGAACGGGCGTCACGTCCTTATGATACTGATCGTGATGGTTTTGTGATGGGGGAAGGAGCAGCTGTTGTTGTTTTAGAAGAGCTGGAACATGCCAAAAAACGAGGAGCACGTATTTATGCTGAGGTTATTGGCTATGGTTTATCTGGTGACGCTTACCACATTACAGCACCTTCAGAAAGTGGTGAAGGGGCTCAGCGTAGTATGATAGCTGCTCTTAAGCGTGCACAAGTGAATGTGAGTGAACTTGATTATATTAATGCTCATGGTACATCTACGATGGCTGATTCCATAGAGCTAGCGGCTGTTGAGCGTGTTTTAGGGAGTTATGCACCACAAGTTTCTATGTCATCAACGAAATCATCTATCGGGCATTTACTTGGTGCAGCCGGTGCTGCTGAGGCTATTTTTTCTATTTTAGCTATACGGGATAATATAGCCCCAGCGACACTTAATCTTGACAATCCATCGATTGAAACAAAAATCGATCTTGTACCACACAAACCGCGTGAACGAAAGATTGATACGATTCTTTCTAATTCTTTTGGATTTGGTGGGACAAATGCATCGTTGGTGATGCGACGTTTTAGGGGATAATAAGTATTTTATTTAATTTCTGCTTTTGAGTTTTCTACTTTATTATAAGGTGAATGAGAAATTATAATATTATCCTTAATCGCTATTGAGGGGTTATGTCCGATGTGAAAAATGGAAAATCATTAAAGGACGTAAGTGATTCCTCTTCGAATCATTTAGCAGATAGTTATGACATGTTAATACATAAAAAACGAAAGAAATCATCTATCGTCCGTAATCCGTTGGTCATTCTCGGTCATTTTTTTCTTATGCTGATTGTGATTATTCTTTTTGCCATAAGTATTCCTCTTTATATTGGAAAAAGTATTTTTGAAGAAAAGGGAAAAATTGAGGAAGAACAAATTGTTCTTATCCATCTTGGTACCGGAATTCGTGAAATTGCTTCATTGCTAGAAAAACGTGGTTTTATTCGATCATCAGATATTTTTGTTTATGGGGTTGGTTATCACCAAAAAACAACGCATCTGAAGGCTGGTGAATATTTAATTCCAGCTCATGCTTCGATGCAGGATATTATGGATATTCTTGTGAAAGGAAAATCTATAGAATATACATTTACAGTACCTGAAGGTTTAACGGTTCAGCAAGTTTTCGATCGATTAGCTGCGAATGAAATTTTGATTGGAGACCTTCCAAAAATTTTGCCTCCAGAAGGCTGTTTAATGACGGATACTGTTCGTTTTATTCGGGGGACAACGCGTAAAGAGATTGTAAATAGATTGCGTGAAGGACAGACAAAATTAATTCATGATATATGGGCTACGCGTTCACCTGATTTACCTATTAAATCAATTGATGAATTTGTTATATTAGCCTCAATTGTTGAGAAAGAAACGGGAATTGCAGCAGAAAGACCAATGGTTGCTGCGGTATTTTATAACCGCCTTACAAAGCATATGCGTCTTCAATCGGATCCAACAGTGATTTATGGTCTCTTCGGAGGAAAAGGAAAACCATCCGGTCGTGCGATTTATCGTTCAGATCTTGAGAAGGAAACACCATATAATACTTATAAAATTAATGGTTTGCCCCCAACGGCTATTGCAAATCCAGGTCGAGATTCTTTGAAAGCGGTGGCACATCCACCAAGCAGTGATGCACTTTATTTTGTTGCTGATGGTTCAGGAGGGCATGTTTTTTCTCGAACTTTAGAAGAACATAATATGAATGTTCGCAAGTGGCGAGAATTAAAGGCAAGACATTGAATTTATAGTGATAACACCATCGTAAATGAAAATCTCAAATATAGTAAAATTTTTCTATTTAAACTTTTTTATGAGAATGATAAAAAATTATTTTCTTGTCTGTCACAAGTGGGATTAGCGTATGGATAAAAATATTTAAGAAAGAAGTGAATATACTGCTAATACCTTATCTCAAAAAAGAGCAGAATAACATTGAGAATTTCTAAGAAAACACATTGATTAGGGGATAGGTTGAGATAATGTATAATTCAAACTTTGGAGAAACATTTATGAACAAAGTAGAGTGATGTAATGACAGTCTTTGAAAGTAAATTGAGTACTATAAAAATGAATCAACGCCGCGGTTTTTTATTTATTCTCTCTTCACCTTCAGGTGCTGGTAAATCAACAATTTCTCGATTACTTCTAAAAGAGGGACAATTAGAGCTTTCCGTAAGTATGACCACAAGGAAAAGGCGTCCTAGTGAAGTCGATGGGCTGCATTATTACTTTATTTCAAAAGAAGAGTTTGAATATAAGCGTGATAGGGATGAATTTATTGAGTGGGCAGAAGTTCACGGAAATTATTATGGCACTTTACGTGAAACTGTTGAAAGCGCATTGAATGCTGGCCAAGATATGTTATTTGATATTGATTATCAAGGTACCGAGCAGCTGCAAAAAAAGATGCTAGGAGACACTGTATCTGTTTTTATTCTTCCACCATCAATGAAAGAGCTTGTTTCGCGTTTACATCGTCGAGCAGAAGATAGTCAAGATACTATCAATTTGCGATTGGAAAATGCACGAACGGAGTTAAAGCATTGGCTTTCTTATGATTATGTTGTGATTAACGAAGATTTAGATCAGTCTTTATCTTTTATTAAATCAATTTATTTAGCTGAAACCGTAAAACGTGAGCGTTGTTCTTATCTTGGCTCTTTTGTTGATGGGCTTATTGCTGAAAAAATCGATAAATGTTGTGATTAAAAAAGGTTTTATAACACAAAGTGTATTTTTTAGAGCACTAGATGCGCTAAAGTTACAAATTCAGAAACCGAGAGCGTTTCAGCACGGCGCGTTCCATCAATTCCAGCTTTTTCTAATAGCTCTTCACCTCCAAGTATTTTGAGATTTTGACGAAGCATTTTTCGTCTTTGTCCAAAGGCGGTTTTTGTGACGAGGCTTAGTTTTTTTGCAGAGCAGGCAAGAGGTTGTGTTCGCGGAATAATATGAACAACGGAAGACGTTACTTTAGGTATTGGTATGAAGGCTTGAGGGGGAACATCAAAAGCAATTTTAGCAGTGGTACGCCAGCCAGTTAAGACACTAAGACGTCCATAATGAGTAGATTGAGGTTTAGCTGTAATCCGTTTGGCAACTTCACGTTGAAACATCAATGTCATTGATTCATAAAAAGGAGGCCATGGTTCAGTTAAAAGCCAATTTAATAAGAGTTGTGTCCCAATATTATAGGGAAGATTTGCAATAATGCGCGGTTTTACAGGGCTTGTTTCAAAGAGTTTTGAGAAGTCTTGCTTCAGTGCATCATTACAAATAACTTTTAATTTTTTAGGATAGTGTTTTTCTATTTCTAAGAGAGCCGGTATGCAGCGCTCATCGCGTTCTATTGCTGTTACAATGGCACCCTTTGCTAGCAAGGCACGTGTGAGACCTCCAGGACCTGGACCAATTTCAAGAACAGGTTTTCCTTCTATATTGCCTGCTTGATGAGCAATTTTAGATGTTAAATTAAGATCAAAAAGAAAATTCTGCCCCAAAGATTTATGCGCTTGTAATCCATATATATCAATGACCTCACGCAGAGGAGGGAGATTATCTATTGGCATGGGTTTAAACTATTTTTTGCAAGTTGATTTGCAAGTTTAAGAGCAGCAATAAAGCTTTCGGGAGAGGCTATCCCTTTATCAGCAATGTCAAAAGCAGTTCCGTGATCTGGAGACGTGCGAATAAAAGGTAGACCTAACGTGACATTAACAGTGCTATCAAAGTCTAATGTCTTAACAGGGATAAGGGCTTGATCATGATACATACAAATGGCAACGTCATATGCTTTTCTTGCGCATTCATGGAACATTGTGTCGGCAGGCAGCGGGCCTGCAATATTGAGTCCTTTCTTTTTAAGATATTCAATAGCAGGAGTGATAACTTCAATATCTTCTTTTCCCATTGCACCTTCTTCTCCAGCATGAGGATTAAGACCAGCAACAGCTAGTCGGGGTGACGTTATTTTAAACCTTGTTTTTAAGTCATATTCAGTAATAAGTACCGTTTGAATAATTAAATCACGGGTAAGCTGTGAAGGAACATTTTTAAATGGAATATGAACAGTTATTGGTACTGTTTTTAATCGGGGTCCTGCTAACATCATAACTGGATGATAACATTTATGAAAAGCTTTATGGGCTAAATCGGCTAAAAATTCTGTATGACCTGGAAATTGAAAACCCGCATCATAAAGACTCTTTTTTGCAATAGGACAAGTGATAAGTGCACATGCATGGCCATTTTGAATCAATTGAACACAGCGTTTAATTGCTTCAATAATTCCAGCGGCATTATTCGATGAAGGTATACCTAATTGATCACTTTGTTTGTTTTTTAACGGTATGATAGGAAGAGCGTTTTGAAAATTTTTTGCAGGATTATTGATTAAAACAGATTGCACCTCAACATCAATCTGTAAAAAACGAGCGCGCGAACGAATAACATCTGGATCAGCAAGAAGTACAAAAGGTGGAATTTGGCGCGTAACACGCAAATTCCACGCTTTTAGTACTATTTCAGGACCAATTCCGGCAGGATCACCACCGCTAACAATAAGAGCAGCCATTATGAATTTTGAATGCGTGCCACTCGCCGCAGTTCTCCTAAATATTTTTCGCTTAATTCTTCAAGTTTTTGCGGGCTTCTTTTTTTACTATCTTGAAGAGAAAATATCAGTCGAGCGACATAATCATCAGAAACTCTTTTTATTTTGCAGACAGCAATTGCTTCGATTCCATCAGATGTTTCTTGTAATTTTGTCATTTTGCCAGCAGGCGTTTCAAGAATAGCTTGTTCCCATGCATTAGGAAGTTGTGGCTCCAGAAACTTTCCTAAGTGGCGGATAGTAACGTCTAAAATACCTCTTGCTTGATTGTGAGCATTGGCACATCCACGGAAATGTGCGCGAAAATTACTTGCTTCTCTTTGACGTCTTGCAAAGATTTCTGAACGACGATGTGCAGGAATGACAAAAACAATTCGCTGTAATGTATATTCGTTGGTTGAAGGTTTTACACCACCATTTTTTAATATTCTGCGTACAGCTTCTTGTTCGCTAATCATACCTGTTTCAGCTTGATAGCGTGCACTAACAAGACGCCCCCATCCTATTTGTCCACGGATGTAATCTTTAAAGTGTTGCACAGTGATCTCAGTTTGGATCAGAATCTGGTTGAGCTGATCAATCGTCATATTATTTTGTGTCGCAAAATTCTCAAAAGCTCTATCAACTTCATCATTGCTTACTTCAATATTACGACGTTTTATTTCAATATTTTTTAGCTTTTCGTCAATAAGCTCTTTTTTAGCCTGTGCCACCAAATTGCCTTGCTTTTGTTGTAACCTGAGAAAAGAAAGGCGTCTTTGTATATCATAATTTGTGATGGGGTTGCCATTAACTGTAACAACAATAGAAGTCTGCGCAAAGACTGTCGGAATAAAAAATCCATTTATTAGCAGGCTACTTACGCTCAAAGACGCAATATAAAATAAAGCAAGAAAACGCTTTTTCAATTTATTCATGTAAATAGGCTTTCGCATTGTTTATTAATTCTCATCAACAACTTAAAATACACGCTTTCTTTCATAAAAACAATGATAAGTTAAATGACTGATACATTCCCTTTATAAATTAATCTATCTTTTTTCCTATATCTGCAATCGTACGCAATGAAAGAGAGAAATTAAAGTTTTGCAAGGGGGCTTTCCTGCCTGGATTCGTTACCTGTTGATAACCGAATGTTAACCCGAAACATTCGTCCATATAACTCAAGCTAATTCCTCGCTTTATAAATGTACCAGATACTAAATCATAACCGGCGTTGCTATTAATGGACCAATAATCTGCCAATTTAAGTCCTGTTTGAAAAGAAATTTCTTGGCGCTCTTGAGAATATTCATAATCTGGTTGCTTTGCGATATAGGCATATTGTAGAGCCGCCCAAAAATTTTGCCATTTTTGTGATGCTTCGATTTCACTACGGCGCATTTTTCCTGTTTTTTTGTCAAAGCGTCCACGCGTTTCTAAGGAAAAACCACTTTTATGGGTTGCACCAAACATTGCAACATAGTCTGAACGTTTTGCCTCTAAGCTAGAATGAGTACCGACATTGATAAAGTCCTTTTCTGCAAAAGGATTCTTTCCTGCTAGATGAAATGATTGTCCAATGAGACCATAAAGAGACCAATTATCATTAAGGCTTCCAGAATATCTTATACCTATATTGGCTCTTGTACCACCTTCTACACGATCATAACCAGAAAATTTGTCTCGTTGAAAGAGAGTGGTTGCATCAAAGACAAAGCTTTGAGCATCTTCATTAGGAATTTGTCCAATATATTGTTCATTATTGCGTATAAAAATTTGTGCAGTTGGTTCTATAATATGTGTAGAATGATCAGCGGTAATGAGGAAGGGATAGCGTAGTTCCAACCCTGCTGTTGCCATGCCACGAATTGCTGAACCATGAGTTGCGGATAAGGCATTGTTTTCTATAGAATCTGTATGATTTTTGCTTGCATTGGTTGTAATGATATCAGCTCGTAGAGAGAGAAGAGGGGTTAAGATGAGTCCATTGTGCGTGTTGAAGCGCTTTTTCCACTGAAGCTCGTTTGTTAAACGCAAACTATTTCCAGCCATACCAGAAAGTCTTACTGTATTGAGAGGGTTTCCGTTCTGGTCGGGTGAATTGAAGTCAGCATGGCGACGATAAACTGATTGTATATTACTATGGAAGGTAAGCTCTCCATTATAAATGGGTTCATTTGGTGTGAAAAAATAATCGATGCGTGGTAAGACCCACGCTTGTCGAGAGTGACGTTCATAATGAGGATCATTCAGTATTGAATCTTGAACTTTAAAATGATAAAAACGCATATCAAAATAATTTTTTCCTGCAAGACCATTCAAATAGATCTGAGAAAGTTGTGTAGGATTGTTATAGTTTTCAAGTTTATAGGCACGACTAAAATGCCGATCCGATTGTGCAAGAATATCCCATCCATAAGTCCAGTGTGAGTTAATACGAAAATCCCCCTTTGTCGCCAGCATATAACGGTTTTTATGTTGGGCATCAATCGTATCATTATCAAATCTATGCGGTTTCATTTGATATATATGAGCAAAGCGAATGTTATAACGGCCCGTTTTTAAACGCTGACGCCATTCCCCTTCGGTTAAAAGCCCTTGTTGGGTATAAACCGTAGAAGAAAGGGTAAAATCATAATGGGGGGCGAGATTCAAGAAATAAGAATTCTTTATCCCCATACCGAGATAATCAGTATAAAAAAAATGAGGAGTAAGCAGACCGCTAGCACGCCTGACAGTTGGATCATAGATCTCAAAATTTGGAAATTTTATAATCGGTACACCAAAAACTTCAAAACTGCTATTTTCAAACCGAATTTTTTTGACGCTATTATTCCATATGATCTTTCTTGCTTTAATTTTCCATAGGACGTCTCGATCTGGGTTATAAGAGCAAGGTTCACAGGCTGTATAGGTTGCATTTTCAAAGACTGTTATGTGATTGTGTTTGCGTGTAGCATTTTGGGCTGAAAAGTGAACATTGTTGGCTGTATCAATACGTAAGGCGTTTACAAAACCCTCGCCAAGATCTTGGGTCATATCAATTTGGTTGGAATAAATTTTATTACCATCCTTTTGAGTAATTTCAACGTTCCCTTGTGCTATAAGCCGTCCTGTTTTTTGATTGTAAATAATTTTTTGAGCGACAACTTTATTGCCATCATATTCGATTTGGACATTACCGTGTGCAGAAACAGTGTTTTCATCACGATTGTAGATGAGTTCATCCGCAGAGAGCAAAAGAGGAGGTTCCGGATTTTGAATGCGACTTTGAGAAGGAGATTGAAGGCTTTGAGCGTGCGCACAATAAGATAAAGCACCTCCTAAAATAACCCCCACAATACTTTTAAAAGCGAGAGCACTTAATTTTGTTAAAATAGTTTTTTTAAGTGTTAATGCTTTCACTTAGCCATCCTCTTTATGAAGTAAAAAAGAGATTCCTAAGAATAACGCAATAACAACGGGTGTCCAAGCTGCAATAATTGGTGGAATATATCCAGCATTACCAAAAGCTTGAACAAGTACGGAAATAACATAAAGTATAAACCCAGCTATTACGCCACCAAGAATCAACATTCTAGATTGCCCAAAACGTGTAAAATTTAAAGATACAGTTGCTGCAATGAGGGTCATTGCCACAAGCAATGCCGGTAATGCAATCAGAGATTGGAAATACATATCAAAATTATTAGCAGAATAGCCAAATGAACGTGCAATCATAATTTTTTTTGGCAATTGGTAAAATGGAATAGTTGCGGGATTCACTAAACGTTCCGTTAAAAATTCAGGTTTTAGATTGGTTTTTATTTGCAACACGGTAAATTTTTCAGGAGGATGCCCTATTTTATAGATTGTTCCATTTGTTAATAGCCAAAATCCATTAGTCAAGGTTGCTTTTGGGACGTTAATCCAATTTTTAACGGTTGCATTGTCATTGTATTGTACAAAGGTTGCATCGAGAAGAGAAAGTCCTTGATCGGTGATAGATTTAGCACCAATGGTTGTTCTGCCTAAATTTGTACGTTGTGTTAACCAGTGGATACTTGTATTGTGAAGAGGTGTTAGTACATTGTGATTGCGCCATTCAGTCATCTTTTTTTCTGCTTGAGAAAATCCCCATGCAGCAAGTGGATTAATGAGAAGAATTGAAAATAATCCTAAAAGAAAAGCTCCAAAACAAGCTGGCATAAGAAATTGCCATGCAGAAACACCGATTGAACGAGTCACCACAAGTTCAAGTTTTTTGTTGAGCGAGATAAGCGTTGCTATTGCAGAAAAGAGTGCAATGAAAGGGATAAGTTGTTGCATGATAAAAGGGATGCGTAAAACAGAGAGGAAAAATGCATCTTTTGCTGTATAATGCGGAAGGGAAGATAGCCTACCGGAATTCTCTGTGAAATCGATTAAAAGAGCAAGAACAAAAATGCTTCCCAAGAAATAACAAGTTATTTTAAAATAACGTATAAAAAAATATCGTCCAAGTGTCCACCCAATCATGATATTTTATCCGAGGAATCTTGAGATTTTCGATGTTCAAATTTGTTCATTATTTTTTGAAAAGCGATTTGAAGTATCTCATTAACTTTTGTGGGAAGCCCAATTTTATGATTCGTTAAAAGCATAAAAAAGACAAATGCACTTGTTCCTATAGGTATAATATAAAGGAGAGGAACGTATGCAAGATCGCTTTTTGCTTTTTCTGCGAAAAAATATCCTATCCAATATACCAGAAAAGAAAGGGCAATTGCCCAGAGGTTTGCGGAATGACGAGCTTGTCGATGGGAGCGTACATCCCCTGCCGCTGCTAATGCAATAAGTGAAAAAACAATAGGGTAGAGCCATTGTGTTAATCTGCGGTGAAATTCAGCTTTATATTGGAGTGGTTTTCGTTGATAGTAGGGATCTTTTGGGTCAGGGTTTTGTAAATAAGAAAGAGACCGATCTTTTGGATAAAGAGTAGGTGTTTTATCACTGGGGATAAACTCTCCTAGGCTAAAAGTATATGAGCTAAATTGCACGATTGAAACACTGTTATTTTGATGATTGACTCTTTCTATTTCACCGTTATTGAGAACCAGAAAACTGCCGTTTTTATTATTCACAATGGATGCGTCTGTTGCATAATAAAAAAGATCAGTTTTAGGATCACGCTGGTCGGCAATGAAAAGGCGTTCAAGTGTTCCATTTGGATTTCGTTCGCCAATTTCTATGTAAAGGTTATTGGCGAGTTTTTGAAAGCTCCCTTCACTAATGAATAGATTAATAAGATCAAAATGAGCGCTTGCTAGCATTTGTCGCATATGAAGACGCGCTTGAGGAACAACAAAATTAGCTATAGAAAAGGAGATACAGGATGTAACAATAGCAAGAAGAAGGATAGGTTTCCAAACAGTACTTTTAGGAAAACCAGAGGCATTGATGACAGCAAATTCTGAGTCTTGATGCATTGCTGAGAGGATGGTTGTAACTGCGATCACTAATGCAAATGGAATGACAAGAAAAATAACAGAAGGAACCAATGAGAGTGAAAATTGTAAGACTGTGAGGAGTGTTTGTTTACTTGTTGTGAGAAAGTTTATCCGTGCAAGAATTTGTACAGTCCAACTAACGCCCACTGCTGCAATCATGACAGAACTAAACAAAACAAGGACACGTTTCAGAATGTAGAACTCAATAATACGCATAAATTGGGGAAAATCCTCAGTTTTTAATTCGATAGCAAATATTCTTACTGCTTTCGGTTAAAATGTAATAAAGTTTGAAAAAATATCCTTTCATGAATTGGATATTTTTACCAAATAAATAATATAAAATTGCCTATGAGGTCCTCTTTAAATTTTCCGTACATTATATTTTATTTTCAACTATAGTCTACAAAGAAACTAGAAGAATCTAGAAAATAATTTAAAAAACTTTTTATTAACGTTGAAAATAAAAATTATTGTCTTTTAAAGATACGTGCAAAAAGATGATGCATCTCAATCAAAAAAGAGGGTTTATATCTTGAACCGTTTCCTTTGTATTAGGGATATAGAAGTTTTTTTTTAAAGATGTTAGCTTTTTTATAAAGAATGATGAAGGCTTAAGAGATTGGATATTTTATTCTATCATTTGACGCAGTCAACGCTGAAGGATATTTTGCCGACGCTTGTGGAGCGTGCATTGGCTCGTTTTGGTACAGTAACAATACAGTGTGTGAGTAAAGAACAACGCGATTCTATAGATATACATTTATGGGTTTATACTGATGAATCATTTATTGGACATGGAACGGAGTGTGATCAATATCCAAACTTTCAGCCTGTATTTCTTACGACAGGACAAGAAAATCCGAATGATTCAAAGATTCGTTTTCTCATAGAGGGAGCTGTTTGTTCGGATATTGATGCTTATCAACGGCTTGTTGTGATATTTGATGGTAGAAGTGAAGAGCTGTTGAATCTCGTTCGTGCACAGTGGAAAAAATATAAAATGGAAAATCATAATTTAACGTATTGGCAACAGACTGAAGATCATCGCTGGGAAAAACAGGTTTAATGCGTCTCGTATCTATTGTTCTGATTTTTATAGGATTACTGGGAATAGTAAATCCTGCACTTTTTATTACGGAAGGCTCAGGGGGAGGGCGTTGGGTTTTTATTGTGATTTTTCTTTTAGGCATGTTAAATATATGGACTATAATTAAAAAAATGAAACGCCATAATGATGATTATTGATCGAATTTTGCTTGTTTTATGGGCTGTGATGTTGGCCTTCTTTTGCGTTTCATGGTTGGGGACAACGCATATCTTATCAGAAATGTTTGCTGTTTTTTATATAAGCAATATTGCAGATTTTTTATTTTTCTTTTTGAGTGCCTTGTTCGCGGGAACATTGTGGTGGAAAATACCTCAACCCCTGTCTTTAAAAATGAAACTGGCAGCATTTTTGCTGCCAGTACTTATTTTATTCTTCTTTATTATATTTTAGTTGGATATTTCATTATCTGTAAATCCAACGAAGCAAATCAGTGAAATAAAAGAAGCAAGAAGCAAATAATAGCCGATATAAGATGTATCAAAATGTTGTACCAGATATTCTGCAATATAAGGCGCAAGAGAGGCTCCTACGATACCCGATAAGTTGAAAGTAATAGAAGAACCAGTATATCGAATTGCTGTTGGGTATGGTGAAGCCAAAACAGCACCAAGAGGACTGTATATCATCCCCATGATAGACAAACCGATAACAGACATTGCAAGGACTCCTATAACTCCAGAATTTAAGAAATAAGGAATTGCAAAAGAATAGATACCGGTGATGATTGTAACCCAAATCATCAAAGTTCGACGTCTAATACGATCAGCGAGTTTTCCAGTGATGACAGTAAAAATTCCACAGAAAATAGCACCAACAATTTCGACTTGAAGAGCTTGATAAAATGGCAATTGCAGATGGTTTGTTGAGTAGCTTAACAAATATGCAGTGACCAAGTAAAACAAAACAAATGTTGCCATACCAGAAAATATTCCAAGAAATAGGATTCGTGGACATTTTAAAAAGACATCGATGATAGGAACTTTGACACGTTCTTTACTTTCAAGAGTTTTTTTGAATTGAACAGTTTCATTGATTGAAAGACGGACCCATAATCCTATAATCATAAAAACAACTGAAGCAATAAAAGGAATGCGCCATCCCCAAGCTAAAAGTTCTTCATGATCAAGGAAATGCAACAGACCTAAATAAACGGCAATAGATAAAAATAAACCGATTGGAACACCCAATTGGGGGAACATCGCGTACCAGCCGCGCTTTTCTGGAGGGGCATTTTCTGTTGCGAGCAAAACAGCTCCTCCCCATTCTCCTCCTAATCCCATTCCCTGTCCAATACGGCACAAGGTCAAGAGGAAAGGGGCAAACCATCCAGCGGTTTCATAAGTAGGAAGAAAACCAATAATGACTGTTGAAAGACCCATTGTGAGAAGAGAAGCAATAAGTGTTGCTTTTCTTCCAATTTTATCTCCAAAATGTCCAAAAACAATTGATCCAAAGGGCCGAGCAAAAAAGGCCGCTCCAAAGATCAGGAAAGATTGTAAAATGGCAATCTGATCATTTTGTGTTGGAAAAAACACATGAGGAAATATGAGAGCTGCGGCAGTGGCAAAGACATAGAAATCAAAGAATTCAATTGTTGGGCCAATAAGGCTTGCAAACAAAATGCGACGAGGGGAATTTCTGTTGCTTGTAGCTTTCATTTCTGAGTTTATAGACATGAATAGAATGTCCCTTTCAGTATATGACAAATCAAATGACGAGTTAACTGACTATAACTATAGAAATTTCAAATCAGTGTCGAGTCAATATTATGACACTTCGTTATATATTAGAACAATGATTATGGACTGATGAGTATGAATAAGTGGTCTACATATTATCCATATTGAATAAAATAAAGACACTGCTTTAAATGCTGTAGAAGATGGCAATAGGTGGCCATAAACGCAGCTCTCATTCACATTGCTGTTTCTTTTAAAGTTTAATGCTATTTTTATCTATTAAGGAATCAATCTTCTTCGTAGATCGGTGTTTAGTGTCTTAAAATATTAAAAATATTTTTCATGGATGCAATTATAACACTTTTAAAGTGTATCTAAAACAAATTAAATCTTTTAGTTGTGCATACATTTTAAAACACATGATGTATATTTGATCTGTCAGAGTTTAATCCATCGAATGCTTTGTTATCTTAAAAAAACATGAGGTTGAGCAATTGCATTGAGTTGTTTTGGTCTATGCACTTTTTTCTAAATGGGAGAATTTAAATTTAAAATTATGGAGTGTGAATAATGCAACGCAAATTGAAATTAAGTTTTTGTGCATTAATAACCAGTGGTTTTTTTGTCAAGATTGCGAGTGCAGATGGAGTAGCAGCACCAAAAGAAAAGTTATTAACAACAGTAAGTATCAGTGAACACCTAGAAGAGACAAAAAAATTGTTATCGGAAGTGAGGGGATTAAAAGAAAAAAATGAGGGATCAAAAAGGATAGAGAATAAACAGATAGTAGAAGGAAGTAATCCTTCAGAAGAGGAAAGGAAGAGATTAGAAAACCTATTCTTTGAAGTACTCACAAATTCAATAATAAGTGATGGTGCTACTATCTATATTACTAATCGTGACTCTGAAAATTCTGAAATAAATAGCTTTAAATATGAAGATGCAGGCTATTCCATCAATAATACGGTTCAAGAAGGTGGAAAACTCTACATTGATGCAGCAAGTGTTAGCAGGGATACGATAATTGAGAGTGGTGGGATTGAGGTTGTACAAAACTTGAGCAGTTCGGAATATGCCACTGTAAAAAAAGGTGGTAAACAAATTGTTGAGAGTGGTGCAAATGCAGAAGGGGCTCAAATCCATGGTGGCGAGCAGATTATTTTTGGTAAGGGAAGCCTTGGATCTGGTTTATCGCGAAAAGATAAGGCAAGTAGTGCTTATAACACCGAAATTTATGCTGAAAATGGAATGCTAGGACTACAAAGTGTCTATAGTGGTGGGATGGCTGTTGACACAAAGGTTATGAAAGGAGGTGTCCAGAATCTTGATGGTAAAGAGAATTCTAATAACGGCTTTGCAGAAGATACTGATATAGAGGGTGAGGATTTTACAATAAATGAAGGGGCTTTTGCACTGAGTACAGAACTTTTTAAAAATGGTGCGCAGAATATCTTAGCAGGAGGGAATGCGAGCGAAGTTACTTTATACGATAGAGCTACTCAGAAGATATATGATTCTGGATACGTGGATAATCTAACAATTAATCATCAAGCAAAATCATGGGTTTTTGCTGGTGCGATATTAGGTGAAAATACAAATGTTAATAATTTTGGCAACCTCTATCTTTATGCTGGAAATGGTGAAGCTGTTACGGAAGTAGACAATCTTAATTTAAATGGAGAAGATACCAAACTATACATTATTGCGTCTGAAGATAACAGCAAAAAACCTCAGGTTAATGTCCAGAATTTAACGGGAAGTGGCAGAGTTATTTTTACGTCTTTAGGGACTAATAAGCATTATTCTCAGCTTAATATTGATGATCTTTCAGGTTCTTTACATTTCAATTTTAATGTCAATTTTGCCAAGCACCTTAGTGATTATCTTGTCATTAAAGAAAGTGGTTCAGGTTATCATACAGTAAGTATTACTGATTCTGGGGGTGAGATCACAATCTCTTCCCACAAAAGGTTTACATTAATTTCTGATCATAGTGGAAACGCTCATTTTACTCTGACAAACACTTTTGGTGAAAAAATCAAAGCTATTGATGCCGGAACTTACATGTACAGTTTGAAACAGAGAAAAAATGAGAGCAATGGTAAAATTTGGTATTTAGATGCGAATTATGCTCTTGATGAGACAAATACCTCTTTATTTTCTGATTTTAGCTTGCAACCATCTGCTATAGCTTCATTATCGAATGATCTCACAGAACGCACAATTGAAAAGGGAATGATTGTTACGATTGCTGATCCTAGCTTTGATAGTAACAGTGAGAAAGTTGAAAGCACTGGAGAAACTTCGATTAGTAATACAGTTAAAGACAGTGGAAAGATCTCCGTTTATCACGGTGGTTTTAGCTTGTATACAACAATTCAAAGAGGCGGCACTGAGCTTGTTAGAACACAGGGTCTTTCACAGGATAGTACAGTTAAGAAAGGGGGAAAACAAAAGGTTGAAGATGGGGGAAAAGCTGAAGGGGTTAAAATTTACGGTGGTGAGCAGTTTGTTTCAGGAAAGTCTGATATCAAAGGTGAGATGGTAAGAAGCAGTGCCTATGACACTATCGTTTCTGGTAAAAATGGAGTGTTAGGATACCAGAATGTGTATGATGATGGAGAGGTTTTTAGCACAAAGATCATGGAAGGAGGGGTACAAAATCTTTTTGTGGAAGAAGATCTAGACCATTATAGCAGTTTTGCATTTGATACGAAGGTCTTTTCTGGTGGAGAGCAACACGTTTTAGCGGGAGGAATCGCGATTGGTGTTCTCTTACAAGGGAATGCTTTCCAAGCAATAGATTTAGGAGGCTATGTAAAAGATTTAATAATTAAGGATCAAGCACAATCGTGGTTACATTTTGGTGCAACATTAGAAGGAAGCACTATGATTCATGATTCTGGACGGATTTATCTTTATGCTGGTACTGAGCGATCTCGTACTGAAGTAGAAAAAATTGTTTTAAATGACAAAGATACCACATTATACTCTATTGCTTCCAAGATGGACGGTGAAAGCTCTTTGATTGAGGATTTAAGCGGGAATGGGCGCGTTATTTTTACTTCTACCGTGTTTAATCCACATTATTCTAAACTTGAGGTCGGTAATCTTTCAGGTAATTTACATTTTAGGTTTAATACTAATTTTGTAGAACAGCGCGGTGATTATCTTCTCATAAAAAGAGGAGCAGGTCATCACACCATAAGCGTTATCGATTCTGGTGTTGAAATTACCAATTCTCCTCTACAAGATCAGAATTTAGTTTTGGAACTTGATTTAATTCATGATCAAAGCGGAAATGCGCATTTTACTCTGATAGATTTTTGGGGTGAAGAGATAGCTACTGTTGATAATGGAGTCTACATGTACGCTCTCAAGAAAAAAGATCATAACGGTGGAAAGATTTGGTCTTTATCAACACCATCTATGCCAGAAAAAAATTCTTCTCCTATCTTTCCTCCATCTCATACGGAGTTGGCTATAGCTGAATCTTTTGAGCAAGAAAAGTATGGTTCTCCTTTGGAAGATTCTATAGCCAATTCTTATAAAGGTGATTTCAGTTTTCATGCAGAGGATTTCATTACTGGCACACGTGAAAAAATTTTGCAAAGCTCCGTGCTCGGTGACAATAGCATAGTTTATATTGTTGGTGATGGAGAAACGGATGATTTTAAATTATCCATTAATAATACGGTTCCGGAAACTGCAACACTCTATGTTGAGACTGGTGGTTTCAGTAAGAATACGACAATTGAAAATGGTGGTGTTGAGATTGTAGGGGAACAAGGGATTTCAGAATTTACGATTATTTACGAGGGTGGAAAACAAAGAGTGGAGGGAGGAGGAACCGCATTGAGAGCTGAAATTTATGGTGGGGAGCAGCTTGTTTTCGGAGATGGTTATGTAAATGGTGGAATTGTGGGGAGCAGCGCTTATAACACGACACTTTATGGTCAAGGTGATACGCCAGGACAGCAGAATGTATATGATGATGGGATGGCTGTGGGAACAAAAGTGATGAGTGGAGGAATACAAACTCTTGCTAAGTGGTTCGCAGATGATGATGATTTTATACAAAAGAGTGGTGGTTTAGCTGTGAATACTGAGGTTTTCGCGGGTGGTGTACAGCGGGTATTAGCAGGGGGTGAAGCGAATAGAGTAATTTTACGCACTGGTGGTGTTCAAGAAGTCTATGCGGGTGGAATTGTGAAGAATCTAACGATTGAAGGTAATGCCAATTCATGTATTTCTCCTAGTGCAATATTAGGAGGAGAAATAAAAGTTCAAGATTTTGGTGGGATCTATCTTGATGCTGGAGGTGATGGTCAACAAACTATAGTAGAAAACATTGAATTAAATGGAGAAGACGCTCAATTATACTCCGTTGCTCGTGGGGTTGACGACAAAAGTACACGCATTCAGCAGTTAAGCGGTGTAGGAAAAGTCATTTTCACCTCTTCTGAAGATGATTTATATTACTCTCAGCTTTATATTAATAATCTAGCAGGGAGTCTACACTTCGATTTTAATGTCAGCCTTGCAGAAGGAAAAGGTGATTACCTCTTTATTGAGAATGGGAGTGGTTTTCACACAATAAGTGCCGTAGATTCTGGTATTGAAGTTGTTGATCCTTCTTCAGCAGGACTTGATTTAATTTTTGATCAAAGTGGTAGCGCATCTTTTACTCTACAAAGTTTTTCTGGCGCAAAAACTGTAATGGTTGATGGAGGAACTTATACTTATGGCTTAAAACACAAAAATATTGAGAATGAAGAGGGAAAAATTTGGTATTTGACTGCAGTTTACATGGATAGTGCGCCACGCAGAAGCAGATCTATGCGGCATTTAAATCAAAATCAATCAGTTTCTTCTCTTTCAACGATTACAGCACCACAAGAGCATGCTATTAAATTCCCACGTCGAAGAAAAAACCGCCAAAACTTAAGGCAAAAATCTCAGGCTTCTGTATCTCCAACTATTTCCTCTCTTAGAAGTCACGTTACTGAAGTCTTAGGTTCAGGAAGTTCTCATCCTCTTTCTGATGAAAAACAACAAACTGCTGTTTCAACCTCTTCTCAATCTTTAGCCGATCAAATGATTGTGCGTCC